>DATLVQ010000845.1:0-12548 GCA_035577325.1 Bryobacteraceae bacterium
GTGGTCGCGATAGCCGGACATGTAGAGGATACCCAGGCGCGCGTCTTTCGCCCCTACGCGCTCCGCCAGTTCGAAGCCATTCATGCGCGGCATCACGACATCAGTGAGCAGCAGATCGATCTGCGCGGCGTTCTTCTCATAGAGCGCGAGCGCGGCAGCGCCGTCGACGGCTTCGAGTACCGTATAGCCGTTCGATTGAAGCACCGCTGAGCACAGCTTGCGGACGCCGTCTTCGTCATCCACCAGCAGGATAGTCTCCGATCCCTTGCCTGGTTGAGCCGGTTTACCGCGAGGCGCCGCCTCGGCCTGATCGCGCGACCGCGGCAAGTAGATCTCGAAGATGGTTCCGGAGCCGGGCTGGCTGTAGACGGTGATCTGCCCTTGGTTTTGTTTGACAATGCCGTAGACGATGGAGAGGCCCAGACCAGTGCCCTTTCCCAGGCCCTTGGTCGTGAAGAACGGCTCGAAAAGCCGCGACCGCGTATCGGCGTCCATGCCGCAGCCAGTGTCGCTCACCGCCATCATGACGTAGGCCCCGGGCTCAATACCGATGCGCCGGCTCTCTTCACCTTCTTCGAGATCGATGTTGGCGGTCTCGATCACGAACTTGCCGCCATCGGGCATGGCATCTCGCGAGTTCATCGCCAAGTTGACGACGATCTGCTCGATCTGTCCGGGATCGCACCGAACGCGCCCGAGTGCAGGCCCGGGCAGGATCACGACCTCGATTCGTTCGCCGAGCAGCCGCCGCAGCAGCTTATCCATGTTTGCGACGATTGTGTTGATGTCGAGCAGCCTGGGCTGTGCTGCCTGACCTCGGCTGAACGCCAGAAGCTGCCGTGTCAAACCCGCGGCACGTTCGGATGCCGCCAGGATCTCGTCGGCAAACCGCCGTAGCGGATTCCCAGGAGGTAGTTCGGCGCGCAGCAGTTCGCTGTAGCCGGTCATAATGGTCAACAGGTTGTTGAAATCGCCCGCGACACCGCTCGCCAGCCGGCCTACAGCCTCCATTTTCTGCGAGTGACTGGCAAGGTCGGTCATCTGGCGATGCCGCGAGATGTCGCGAAACAGCATCACCGCCCCGCGTAGCTTGCCGCCCGCGTCCCGAATGGGTGAAGCACTGGCTTCGATCGGCGTTTCCACGCCTTCTCGTGTCGTGAGCATCGCGTGGCCGCCCAGCGTTAGCACTTTTCCGTCCCGCAACGATTTCGCGAGCGGGTCTTCCAATGCTTCCTGGGTTTTTTCATCGGAGAGGCGGAGAATGTCGCTCGCCGGCTTGCCCATGGCGGCAGGCCGGCTCCAGCCAGTGATCTCCTCCGCTGCCGGATTGATGAAACACACCCTGCCCTTGAGATCGGTTGCGAGCAGACCCTCGGCGATGCCGTCCAGCATGACAGAGAGAAGCTGCGCCTTTGCACGGCGGTGGCTGACCAAATAGGCCATCAATACGCAGAACAGGGCAAACGCAACCAAATGCGCGGCCTGCTGGGGCGAGTCGATGTTGAACGAAGATGGCGACTCGATGAAAACCAGATCCACCGCCAGCACCGAGACCAGCGTCGCCACCAGCGCGACCACCAATCCGTGAAACCAAGCGGCTAAAAACACCGCGGCGGCGAAGGGCAGAAAGAAACCTACGTCGAAGATCTTGTCCAAGAGCAGGGACACGACCAGCGCTACGGCCGGAAAGGCGAGAGCCGAAATATATCGCAGGGATGGGGTTTGGAAGCGGATCATTGCGATCCCGGTTAAGCAAGAGTGTACTATACCGGTTCGCCCACACCGCCTGGCGAGGGTGCCGTTTCATACATCGCCGCTTCTCCCGGCGGGCGCGTCTTCCAGCGCCTGTGGATCCAAAGCCATTGATCCGGGTACTCGCGGATCACGCTCTCGAGGACTGCGTGCAGGCGTGCGGTGTCTGCGTGAAGATCGCCGGCGATCCGGACCTCGGGATAAAAGCGCAGCACGAATTTCCGCTCGTGCTCCGACCAGAGCGCGAAACCTGGAATCACGGCGGCGCCGGTGTGGGCGGCGAGCTTGGCAAATCCGGTCCCGGCGCAGGCGGGAATACCGAAGAAATCCACGAACACGCCGTTGTCGAGCGACGCATTCTGATCGATCAAAATCCCCACTGCCTGGTTGGCGCCCAGAGCCTGTAGAATGCCGCGCGCGTAATCTTTCTTCTCAATGAGATGGTTGCCGGACAACTTGCGGCGGCGCGCCACCAGCCGGTCGATGCGCGGATTATCGAGCGGCCGCACCACCACATGCATGGGCGCGGCCATCAGTGCATGAGCGAAGGCGCTCAACTCCCAGTTGCCCAGGTGCGCAGTTGCAAACAGCACGCCATTGCCGCGGCTAAGCGCCTGTTCGAAATGTTCGAAGCCTTCGTAACGGATCCAGCGGCCTATGTTGGCCCGGTTCAAGCGTGGAAAACGGGCGAAGGCGACTAATAGCCGGGCGATCGAGTGATACACACCATCCACGATGCGCGTCCGCTCGCGGGGATCGGTCTCGGGCAGCGCCATGGCGAGATTCGCCATGGCCACGCGGCGCAGCCGCGGCAAGGCGCGATCGAGTGCACGCACGTACCCTCGCGCCAGGAAATTCGAGACCGGCAGTGGTGCGAAAGCGATCGAGTTCAGCGCGAGCCAGGCCAGGCCGTACTCGACTGCATCCCGTAGCGCAGAGCGTTGGCGCATGAATTCGTCATTCTATCCATCCGCCGCCGAGAACCAAATCGCCATCGTAGAAAACCGCGCCCTGCCCGGGGGTGACGGCGCGTTGCGGCTCGTCGAAACGCACCTCGACCCTGTCGGGCCCGGCGGTGGGGTAGAGAGTGGCCGCGGCGGCGTCGTGCCTGTTGCGGATCTTCACTTGCGCCCGCGCGGATGTGGCGAGGCCCTCCCACGAGATCCAATTGACGTTGCATGCCATAAGTCCAGCGCGATACAAACGGTCTCCCGGCCCGACGGTCACGCGCTGCGTTGCCGGGTCGGTTGAGATTACGTACAGCGGCTCGCCGACCGCGACACCGAGTCCGCGCCGCTGGCCCACTGTGAAATGGTGCACACCGGTGTGCTCGCCGAGCGTGCGGCCGTCATCGGAGACAATCTCCCCCCGCGGCGCCTCCATCTCGCGCCCCTTCGAGTGCAGGTACGCGTCCATGAAGGCGGCGTAGTCGCCGTTGGGCACGAAGCAGATCTCATAGCTCTCGTCTTTCTCGGCCACCGCGAGATGCATCTGCCGCGCCAGCGCGCGCACCTCCCCTTTATTCATTTCGCCCAGCGGAAACAGCGTGCGGGCAAGCTGCCGCTGCGTTAGGCCGAATAGAAAATAGGTCTGGTCCTTGCCGGCATCAACGGCACGGCGTAACTGGTAGCGGCCGCTAGAGGGGTCGCGCGTGACGCGGGCGTAATGGCCCGTGGCGATCTGTCCGGCGCCCACGCCATCCGCCATATCCAGAAACTGGTCGAACTTGATGAAGTTATTGCAAAGCGTGCACGGGATGGGCGTGCGTCCCGCCAGATATTCCGCCACGAACGGCTCGACCACCTGCGTCTCGAACTGCTTCTCGAAATTGACCACGTAGTACGGAATACCAAGCTGCTCGGCGACCCGTCGCGCGTCGTAGACATCGTCGAGCGAGCAGCAGCGGCCCGTCGCTGCGTCTGAAGATAGCTCTGGCAGTCGGCGCTGGTTCCAGAGCTGCATGGTGAGGCCCATGACGGTCTGACCGCGCGAGACCAGCAGCGCGGCCACGGTCGAGCTATCGACACCGCCGCTCATGGCCACCGCGATCGGCTGCGTGGAATTGGCTGGATCAGGCATGAACTGGCGCCATCGGTGAAATCTTACGTAGGTGATTGACCGACTCCTCGATCGCGCCGATGAGCGCATCGACCTGATCGATGGTGTTCGATTGCCCGAGCGAGAAACGGATGCTAGCGCGCGCGCGTTCGGGCGAGAGGCCGATGGCGGTAAGCACGTGCGATGGCTCCACCGCGCCACTCGAGCAGGCAGCACCCGTTGAAACCGCAAACCCACGCAGATCGAGCGCGATCACCAGGGCCTCCCCATCGATGCCATCGAAATAGATGTTGGTGGTGTTGGGCGTGCGCCGATCCCGCGCACCGTTTACTCCGGCTCCCGGAATGCGCGCCAGAATTCCGGCCTCCAGCCGGTCGCGCAGCGTGGCCAGCTCGAGCGCTTGCTTATCCAGGCTACGTGCCGCGCACTCCGCCGCGTGTCCCAGGGCTACTGCTCCCGGCACATTCTCGGTACCGGGCCGCCGCTCGCGCTCGTGATGTCCACCGAAAGCGATCGAGCCCATGCGCGTCCCCTTGCGCACATATAAAACGCCCACGCCCTTCGGCGCGTAAATCTTGTGGCCGCTCATCGAGTAAAGATCCGCGCCCAGCGCCTTCACGTCCACTGGAATTTTTCCCAGCGCCTGCACGCCATCCGAGTGAAAGTAGACGGTGGCCTCGCGCGCGATGCGCGCAATTTCCGCGACCGGCTGCACTGTCCCGAGTTCATTATTTGCGTGCATGACGGAGACCAGCAGCGTCGACGGCCGCAGCGCGTGGCGAATATCGTCGGGGTTCACTACACCGCTCGCGCCCACGCGCACATAGGTAACGGCGACCCCTTCCTGCTCGAGTTGCGCGCAGGCATTCAACACCGCCGGGTGCTCGATGGCCGTCGTGACCACATGCTTTTGCGGCCGGTTCATATGGCGCACCACGCCGAACAGCGCCAGATTATCCGCCTCGGTGCCGCCGCTGACGAACACGATCTCCTGGGGCTGGCAGCCGATGAGCGCCGCCGTCTGCCGGCGCGCCATTTCCAGTCGCTGCTTGGCCATCTGGCCAAAATGATGGATACTGGACGCGTTACCGTACACTTCGGCAAGACACGACACCATCGCCTGGATGACCTCCGGGGACACCGGCGTCGTTGCGTTGTGGTCGAAATAATAGCGCTCCACTAAACTCTAGTTTAACCAATGCGTCGTCCTGTTATTACTCTCACCACCGATTTCGGGCTCTCCGATCATTTCGCCGGCACTATGAAAGGCGTCATTCTGGGCATTTGTCCGGCGGCGGAGATCGTCGACATCAGCCATGAAGTTGGGGCCTACCAGGTCACCGAAGCCGCTTTTCTGCTGGCGCAGGCGTACCGCTATTTTCCGCGGGGCACGGTGCATGTCGTGGTGATCGACCCGGGCGTAGGCACTTCGCGCCGGCCCATCGTGGCGGAGGCGGCCGGCCAATGTTTCGTGGCGCCGGACAACGGCGTGCTCTCGATGATTTATGCGCGCGCGAAGCACAAAGTCCGCTGGGTGACGGCGGAGAAATATTTTCTGAAGCCCGTTAGCCAGACATTCCACGGGCGCGACATCTTTTCGCCGGTGGGCGCTCATCTGGCGCGCGGCGTGGCGCCCGCGAAAATGGGCAAGCTCATTACCGACTACATGCGGCTGCACAGCGAGCGGCCTGTGCGCACGGCCCGCCGCGGTTGGACCGGCGAGATCCTGAAAATCGACCACTTCGGAAACCTAATCACGAATTTTCCCGCCGGGGAATTTGCTGAGATTGAGAAGCGGCCGTTTGAGATGTCCGCCGGGATGCAGACAGTCGTCAAACTGGCAAGGAATTATGCCGAGTGCGCGCCGGGAGAACTGTTCCTGATCGCGGGCAGCTCGGGCTACTTGGAGATTTCGTCGAGCCAGGCATCGGCGGCAAAGATGCTGGGATGCGGCACGGGGGCGCCGGTGGAGCTGCGGATATTGTGACGTACTGCAACGCGCACGCTCGCATAAGCCAAGCACGGCCTCCATCAGACTTGTTTCACATTGAGGCAAAAAAACTCAGCGCATTATCGCCTTGCTTCACCACGCGCGTTCGCTTGAGCACGCCGTAAGACTCCGCCAGCGTGAAGCGAACACAGTGCTGCACGGCGACGAGCCGTGGCGGGTTCACGCCGAGCAGCCGCAGTGCCGGCGCATACTCGGCTTCCCGCTCATACGGCGGGTCGAGAAACACGAGGTCGGCGTCTTGCGCCGCAATAGAACTGAGCGTCGCCGCTACCATGACCAGAGCCCGGCCCTCGATCTCCAGGCTCGCCAGGTTTTCATGCAGCACCTTGGCCGCATTCTTGCTTTTCTCGATAAATATCGCGCGTGCGGCGCCGCGGCTGAGCGCTTCGATGCCGACGGCTCCCGTACCCGCATAGGCGTCCAGAAAAACGGCGCCTTCGACCTGCGCGCCGAGAATATCGAACAGCGTTTCGCGCAAACGATCGGGCGTGGGGCGCGTGGCCAGCCCAGGGATCGATTTCAAGCGGCGCGAGCGGAATTCTCCTCCGATCACCCGCATCTAGCCTACCTCGACTAATCCGTAGCGGCGTTCCCAGTGGCCGTGCACATAGGCCATGGCGCGATCCAGTTCCGCGCTCGACGGCGGATGCTCCACAAAATCCTGCGCGGCCGCGCGCGCCTTTTCCAGAATCTCCTGGTCGCGCAGAATATTCGCCACGCGCAGCGAGGGCAGCCCCGATTGACGCGTGCCGAAGAACTCGCCCGGGCCGCGCAGCTTGAGGTCCATCTCGGCAATCTGGAAGCCGTCCGCGGTATCGACCATGGTGCGAATGCGCTCGCGCGCGGCATCGTTCATGCGTTCCGTCACCAGAATGCAGTAGCTCTGCTCCGCGCCGCGCCCCACGCGCCCGCGAAGCTGATGCAGTTGCGCCAGGCCGAACCGTTCCGCCTGCTCGATCAGCATCACCGTCGCGTTGGGCACATCCACGCCGACCTCAATCACCGTGGTCGAGACAAGAATCTGAATGCGGCCCAGCTTGAAATCCTCCATGGCTGCTTCTTTTTCGGGTGCCGGCAACCGCCCGTGCAGGAGGCCGACCGCAAGTCCCGGAAAAACTTCGCGCGCAAGGTGCCCGTGCATTTTTTCGGCAGCCTTCATGGCCTTGGTTTCCGATTCCTCGATCACCGGATACACGACGTACGCCTGACGGCCCTCATCGATCTGCTTCTTCAGGAAGCTGTAGATGCGCTCAATGTGATCGGCAGTGACGTGCTTCGTGACGATTGGCTTGCGGCCCGGCGGCAGTTCGTCGATCACGGAAACGTCCAGATCGCCATAGAGCGTGAGCGCGAGCGTGCGCGGTATCGGCGTGGCTGTCATCACCAGCACGTCTGGGTGCACGCCTTTGTGGGCGAGGCCGAGTCGCTGCATCACGCCGAAGCGATGCTGCTCGTCGATCACCGCCAGGCCAAGCTTGCGGAATTCGACATCTTTTTCAAGCAGCGCGTGCGTCCCCACCGCCACGTGCACCAGGCCCTCCGCCAACAGTTTCTTCAGCTGCGTCTTTTCGCGATCGCTGAACGAGCCGGTCAGCAGCACAGTGACGTAATCCAGCTTGGCGAGCAGCGGCTTTAGATACAGGAAATGCTGCGCAGCCAGTATTTCGGTGGGAGCGAGCATCGCCACCTGGTACCCGTTCTCGATGGCGATCACGGCGGCTTCTGCCGCCACAATGGTCTTGCCGCTGCCCACGTCGCCTTGAAGAAGGCGGTGCATGGGGCGCGCCGCGGCCATGTCGCGGGCGATCTCGCCCAGCACGCGTTTCTGCGAGCCGGTTGGTTTGAACGGCAGCATGGTCTTGATTCGCTCGCGCACGCGATCGCTCAAGTCGAATGCGATGCCGATCTGTTGCCGCGCCTTCCCCCGCCGGGCGAGCAAGCCGCATTCCAGCCAGAAAAACTCTTCGAAGATGAGACGAAACTGCGCGGGCGCGCGGAATGCATTCAGCAGCCGGAGATCGGAATCGGGGGGCGGGAAGTGCGCATCGCGAACCGCGGTCCAGCGGTCAACCAGCTTCAATTGCCGGCGGATACTTTCAGGCAATGTATCATCGAGCGCTGCGATCTGGCTCAGTGCGCGATGCACGATGGTGCGGAGCGTGCGCGTATTCACTTTCGAAATGCCTTCATACACCGGAACCACGCGGCCTACGTGCAACGCGGCGTCGCCTTCTTCATCGTCATCGGTGAGCATCTCGAACTCGGGATGCAGCATCGCCAGCTCGCCGGTGTAATTGTCAAAGTCGACCTTGCCGAACAGCGCCAGTCTTCGCCCGGGTTCGAGCGTTTTCGCCAGATATTCGCCGTGAAACCACTTCGCGCGCAACACGGCACCCGAGGCATCCGCGAATGAGGCCTCAAAAAGTCCCAGGCTGCGCCGCCGGAATCCAGCCACGCGCGCCGAGCGCACTTCCGCCACCACCGTCGCCATCTCGCCGGGAGCGAGCTGCGCGATGGTCTTCATATTGCTCCGGTCTTCATACCGGAACGGCACGTACGCCAGCAGATCCTCGACCGTGAGCAGGCTCTTGGTCTCGAGCATGGCGGCGCGCGCGGGACCTACACCCTTGACGTACGTGAGAGGAGTCGAGAGATCCACTGGAAAATTCAGTGTACAATGCCCAAAATGAAATCCCGTTGCATTCTATTCATCCTCGCCGCCGTGTGCGCGCGCGGCGAGATACGTCTGGGCATCATCGGCACTGATACATCACACGTCATTGCGTTCACCAAAATTCTGAACGATCCAAATTCACCCGATTACGTTCCTGGCGCGCGCATCGTCGCGGCTTACAAGGGCGGCAGTCCGGATGTCGAATCCAGCTACACGCGCGTGGACAAGTTTGCCGAGGAGCTGCGCACCAAATGGAAGATCGAGCTGATCTCCGATATTCCGGCGTTGTGCCGGAAAGTGGATGGCATCCTGCTCGAAAGCGTGGATGGCCGCGTGCATCTCGAGCAAGTGAAGCCGGTTATAGCGGCGCATAAACCCGTTTACATCGATAAACCCCTCGCTGCCACGCTCGCCGACGCCCGCGAAATCGCGCGTCTGGCCAAGGACGCTGGTGTTCCCTGGTTCAGCGCTTCCGATCTGAGGTTCACCGAGCCCGCCACGCGCCTGAAATTTCCAGATATCACCGGCGCCGTCGCTTGGGGCCCCGGACCCATCGAGCCCCACCATCAGCTCGATCTCTCCTGGTATGCGATTCACGCCGTCGAGCTGCTCTATACCCTGATGGGCCGCGGCTGCGAAGAGGTGACGCGCGTTTCCTCGACAGACGCCGACGTAGTCGTCGGCAAGTGGAAAGACGGCCGCCTGGGCACAGTCCGTGCGCTTCGTCCTTACGGAAAATTCGGAGCCGTTGTCTTCCGCCCCGACCAAAAGGTGAATCAGAGCGATCCCAAATCGGTGGATAGCTACCGGCCGCTCCTGGTCGAGATCGTCAAGTTCTTCGAGACTAAAGACCCCCCGTTCCCCAATGAAGACACGCTAGAGATGTTCGCCTTCATGGACGCCGCCCAGCGCAGCAAAGAAGCCGGCGGCGTGCCCATGAAGCTGCGGTAATGGCGATGAGCGGACTTCTTGAAGGCAAGCTGGGGATCGTTCTGGGAATCGCCAACCGGTGGAGCTTGGCCTATGCGATTGCGCAGGCGTTTTCGCGTGAGGGCGCCACCCTCGTGCTCACGTATCTCGGCGAGCATCAAAAAGAGGCGGTGGAATCGCTGGCCCAGGGTTTGAACGTGGCGCGCATCGTGCCCTGCGACGTCACCAGTGAAGAGGAGCTCGCCGCTCTGACTGTATCGCTTCGTTCTCTCGGCCGCCCGCTCGACGCCGTGGTCCACAGCCTGGCGTTCGCCAACCGAGAGGATCTCGGTAAGCCGTTTGTCGAAACCGGGCGTCATGGATTCTTGGTGGCCCAGGAGGTGAGCGCCTATTCGCTGGTCGCCGTAGCCAGGGCCGCGGTGCCGGCCATGACCGCGGGCGGCTCCATCATTACCCTTACCTACCTGGGTTCGAACCGCGTGGTTCCGAATTACAACGTCATGGGCGTGGCTAAGGCGGCGCTCGAGGCCTCGGTCCGGTATCTGGCCAGCGATCTCGGCCCCAGCAAAATCCGCGTAAATGCCATCTCCGCCGGTCCGGTGAAGACTGCATCGGCCCGAGCCATTAAGGATTTTTCAACAGTTCTGGAGACGGTCGCCGAACGCGCGCCCCTCCGGCGCAATACCGACCCGGCCGAAGTAGGCGACGCCGCCGTATTTCTGGCCAGTGATCTCTCGCGCGGCGTGACCGGGAATGTACTGTTCGTCGATTCCGGAATGCAAGTGATGGGTGTGTAAGGGCGAACCGGTCAGCGGCTCGGTTTTCGGGGATAGGCCACAGAGAAGATCTTCACCGCCACCAGCGTTACCAGCGTCAGCGCGAGCGGCGCAGCCCAAGCAGATTCCGGCATTTCCGGCCTTGCCTCGTTTCGTTTTGGGTGACAGCGGGCCGAAGAGCCGGCCGGTTGAGGTTGGAGGGAACCCGATTCCCGGTCCGTTTTCGCCCGCTGTCAGGACTAAAGGTAACTGACTTTGTATCAGTCTTTTGCACTTGCCCTGCCAATCCGTAACTGTATGATTTATTTGAATGCGTGGACGTCTAAGAGGAACACTCTACGGTTGGAATCGCGCATCGACACCCAAATATTGGGGCATCTCACGCTGGGCAGCCCGGGACGGTTAGGCATCGCCAGATTCAGCTTCTGCAGATACTGCCCCCTACCAGAGCCTCTGGAGGCCCAAATTCTAAAAACCCAGTGTTTTCTCGTATATTGGTGTGCTGAACACCGGGTCATCGTCGGCAACTCGCTGCTCGTCGAACGCAAACTCTACGTCCCTCCATCCTTTGTCACTGGCTTTAACAGCTTGGTCAGCCTTGAGGCGAACGGCCAACAGGAGTTTATGATTGGAGAGCCACTTCATCCGGACCGCTGCCGCGCCTCGATACCACGCCACTTGGTCGCCGAAGAAGCGGAAACGTGTGGATCTCACCTCAATGTACGTACTAGAGCGAGTAGCAGCACCGCCGCAGAATCCATCGAGACTTACTTCGGCGACGTACTTACCGTCGGGAGACAAAAGGGTCTGCATGGACCTCTGGCATGGCTGTGAGCCACAGCTTAGGGAGAGAACTGGGAGTGCGCATGCCGGAATGAGCGCAGGGGTGGAGAGGTCGTTAAAAACGCGGAAGATCGTTGCGGTTACTCCGTCTTCTCCGCCGGAACCAGCGGCGCGGGTTTGGCCGGCGTTGCGGCGGCGGGAGCTTTCGCTGGTTTCGCGGCCGGTTGCGCAGGCGATTCCATCGCGCGCCGAATCATGAACATCACGTAGAGCCCAAACGCCAAGGCGATCGTGAGGCACATTAACGAGAGAAATAATCCGTCCACCGTCGCGGCCTGGCCTGTTGCAACCAGCCAGCCGGTGGCCCCCAAAGACGCCAGAATTACGGCGCAACTAAATAAAAAGCTGAATGCGCGATCGGACATATCCACTCAAAGATTCTATGCGCTCACCGGCGCGCGGGCAAGTTGCCGCAAGACAAAGGGCAGAATGCCGCCATTGCGGTAATACTCGGCCTCCACCGGGGTATCGACGCGCACCTGGACTTCGAAACGCTTCTCGGCGCCCGCGTCATCCACCGCTCGCACCATCGCCCGCGAGCCCCCCGAAAGGGCCTTAGCCACGCCTTCGACGTGAAATGCCTCCTTGCCGGTCAGTTTCAGCGCCTCCATGTTCTCGCCGGGCAGGAACTGCAACGGCAGCACTCCCATGCCGACCAGATTGGTCCGGTGAATGCGCTCGAAGCTCTCCGCCAGTACCACTTTCACGCCCAGCAGCAGCACGCCCTTCGCCGCCCAGTCGCGCGATGAGCCGGAGCCGTACTCTTTCCCGGCTATGATCATCAACGGCACCCCGTCTTTCTGATAGCGGACCGACGCATCGTAGATCCACATCTGCTCACCATCCGGCAGGTGTACCGTCAGGCCGCCCTCAGTGCCTGGCGCGAGTTGGTTGCGCAGCCGTATGTTAGCCAGCGTTCCTCGCACCATCACCTCGTGATTGCCGCGGCGCGCGCCGTAGGAATTGAAGTCGCCCGGCTTCACGCCCTGCGCGATCAGATAGCAACCCGCGGGGCTCTCGGCGGGAATCGATCCTGCCGGTGAAATGTGATCCGTCGTAACAGAATCGCCCAATAGTGCCAGCACGCGCATGCCATGCAGATCTTCTGGCGGTTTATTCGGATCCGCCATCTTCTCGAAATAGGGCGGCTTCTTGATATAAGTGGAGTGCTCGTCCCAGGCAAACGTCCCGGTGCCGGTGGGCGTCGGTAGCGACTTCCAGGTGGCGTCGCCCTCGAACGCCTTCTCGTATTCCAGACGGAACATCTCGGGGCGAACCGTGCGGCCGATGGTGTCTTCGATCTCCGCGGTCGTGGGCCAGATGTCGCGCAGATAAACGGGCTGGCCGTTCTTGCCCGTGCCCAGCGGCTCGTGGGTGAGATCGATATCGGTGGTGCCGGCCAGGGCATAGGCCACCACCAGGGGCGGCGAGGCCAGGAAGTTGGCCTTCACCTGAGGATGCACGCGGCCTTCGAAGTTGCGGTTGCCGGAGATGACAGCGGCCG
>DATLVQ010000846.1:0-12709 GCA_035577325.1 Bryobacteraceae bacterium
ACGTACTGTCATTTCCCGCGGGGCCGAATGTGTGCAGGAAAGCACGAGTGGAAGCGCTGGGCGCCGTTTCCATGGGCGATATTGCGATTTCTGTCGACCAGGCGCGCGCCCAGGCACGAGAGTTCGGGCACACGTTGGACGATGAAATATGCATTCTTATGCTGCACGGCGTGCTGCATCTGATCGGCATGGATCACGAGCGCGATGACGGTGACATGTTGCGCGCCGAAACGGCGTGGCGCCTGAAGCTCCGGTTGCCGTCCGCGTTGATCGAGCGAGTGAGCACATGAGTTGGGCGCTGCTGGCGGTGACGATTCTGGCCACGCTAGTGCTGGCGCTGGCCAGTTCCGTGCAACTGCTGTATCTGGAAAGCCAGAGGTTGCGCACCCGCGACCTGCCTTCGCTCTCCTTCTTCAAAGACATGGTCGAGGAGAAGATCGGCCTTGAAACGGAGCAGGGAGCGCTCTCGTTTTCTCTGATCAAACACGTAACGCTGGCGGTGCTAGGCGTGCTGGTACTGGCGGATTTTCTGACGCGTCCACTGACCGTGGTGGTTTTCCTGGAAGCCTGTTTTATCTCGGTGCTGCTAATGCTGGTGGCGGGATACGGGATTCCGCAAATTTTCTATCGGCGCACGAGTGGGCGATGGCTGGTCCCGAACATTCCGTTGCTGCGCGCGATGGTGCTAACAATGAAGCCCGCGACCGCGGTGTTTCTATTTTTCTATTCATTGATGGATATCGCAGATGAAAACCAGGGCGCGGAAGAACTGGCTACCCCGGCGGAGAACATCGAAGCGTTGATCGAGGCCGGAACCGAAGAGGGCCTCATTCACGAGGAAGATCGCAAGCTGATCCAATCGGTGGTTGAATTCGGCGACAAAGTAGTGCGCGAAGTGATGACGCCGCGTCCCAATATGGTCGCCATCCCCGTTGACGCGACGCTCGAAGAGCTCCGCCAGATCGTGATCAACGAGCAATATTCGCGCATTCCGGTTTATGAGGGCACGATCGACCAGATCATCGGCTTCGTCCATGTGCGCGACATGTTCGAACTGGAAGAGGAAGAACGCGTGCGGCGCACGGTGCGCGAGCTGATGCGTCCCATCCGCTTCGTCCCAGAAAGCAAGCCGGTGAACGATCTGATGCGCGAGATGCAGCAGGACAACACGCACATGGTCATCGTGGTGGACGAGTATGGTAACACGGCGGGCCTTGCCACCATGGAAGATCTGGTGGAAGTGATCTTGGGCGAAATCCGCGACGAGCACGAGCCGGATTCGGACGTGAAGGAAGACGGTTCGGGAGGCTACATTGTCTCCGGCAATTTCGATGTAGCACGGCTCGCCGACCTGTTCGAATTCCGGCCGCAGGGAGAGATCGAATCGACCACAGTGGGCGGCCTGGTCACCGAGTGGCTGGGGCGGGTACCGCGGGCCGGCGAATCAGTTGAGCGCGACGGTCTGCGCATCGATGTGCTGGCGAGCGACGAACTGCGCGTGGAGCAGGTACGCATGCGCCGTTCGCAGGCCGTGGCGCATGAGTGAATCGACCCCGATGGGCGCGCCATCGCCCGGCTTCCGCTCCGGATTCGTTTCGATTTTGGGCAGGCCGAATGCCGGCAAATCGACGCTGCTGAATGCGCTGGTGGGGTCGAAAATCGCGATCGTCGCGGACAAGCCGCAGACCACGCGCACAACCATTCAGGGCGTGGTCACCACCTCCCGGGCGCAGATCGTGTTCGTCGATACTCCCGGGATTCACAAAGGCGACTCTGCCATAAACAAACGCATGATGGAGACGGTGCGCATGGCGCTCTCGGATCGCGACCTGCTGCTGTTTCTGGTGGATGGGTCGCGCGAGTTCAAGCGAGCCGATGCGCATGCCGTCGATCTCGTGAGGAAGACGGTCACGCCGACAGTGCTGCTGCTTAATAAAATCGATCTCCTCAAGGATAAGTCGCGCTTGCTCGCGCTGCTCGAACGTTACCGGAGCCTGCATGATTTCGCCGAGTACATACCACTTTCAGCCGCCACGGGCGAAAATCTGGACCGTCTGCGCGAAGCCATTGTCACGCGGCTGCCCGAGGGTCCGGCCTACTTTCCGCCCGACCACATGACGGATCAACCAGAGCGATTTCTGGCCGCCGAACTGGTGCGCGAGAAAATTCTGCACGAGACCAGGCAGGAAGTGCCGCACTCGGTGGCGGTCCTGGTGGACCAATGGGAGGAATTAGCCGGCCTCATTCGCATCTTCGCCACTATCTACGTGGAGAGAGACGGGCAGAAGGGAATTATCATTGGCGCCGGTGGCGCTATGCTCAAGCGCGTTGGCACGCTGGCACGCGAAGAGATGGAGCGTTTCTTCGCGAAAAAGATTTTTCTGGAACTCCACGTTAAAGTACAGGCGGATTGGCGTGAGAAGGCAGCCTTCTTGGATGCGCTGGACTGGCGTACAATGGCCGGAAGAGATGAAATCTAAACTGATCAGTGGATTTTTCATCGCGGCGCTGGCCGCGGGAGCGGTCTTGAGCGCCGGCGCGCTTGCGCCCGAGGCCTCGTTTCAGAACGTGCGGTTTTCCTTTGCCGACAAGCATCTGTCGGACGATTCGATCCACGATCTGGTTAAGCGGAAACTGGCGAACGATCCCGATGTAAAGGGCGGCGCGCTCGACATCGACGTCAAGGACGGCGTGGTTACCCTGCACGGCAAGGTGGAGACCGACAAGTTGAAGCAGAAGGCCGAGCGGCTCACCAAAAAAATAACCGGGGTCAAGAAAGTCGTCAACGAAATCCAACTTAGTACGAAGTAGGGCATAATGGGCATCAATCGCCGCGAGTTTGGTGTCTCAGTGCTCGGTGCGCTGGGGCGTCCCGCGGCCGCGCAGGAATCGCAGGACCTGCTGATGGATCGCGTGGCCACTGGTTTCCGGTTCACCGAAGGTCCGGCGTGGTCGCGCGAAGGTTTTCTGCTATTCAGCGACGTTCCCAACGATAAGATCATGAAATACGTGCCGGGCCAAAAGCCCACCGTGTTTCGCGAGAATTCAAACGGCGCCAATGGCAATTGTTTCGATGCGCAAGGGCGCTTTTATACCTGCGAGAGCCGCACGCGCCGTGTCGTGCGCATGGATAAGAAGGGCGAGATGCAGGTGCTGGCCGAGAAGTGGGACGGCAAGCGATTGAATGCGCCCAACGATATCGTCGTGCGCAAGGACGGCCACATTTATTTCACGGATCCGGCGTTCGGCAATCAGGCGGACACGCGCGAGCTGGATTTTTACGGCGTCTATCACATTTCGCCGAAGGGCGATCTGCAATTGATCGCCAGGCCATCAGGCCGGCCGAACGGAATCGCGTTGTCTGCGAATGGCCACATTCTTTACGTAGCGAATTCGGACGAGCACAATGTCCGGGCTTACGATGTTGACCGCGGCGGAGACGCTTCCCATGAGCGCGTGGTGATCACGGGTGTAGAGGGCGTGCCGGATGGTATCCGCGTGGATGAGAAGGGAAATATTTACGTTACCGCCAGCGGCGTCGCGGTTTACGATGCGCAAGGGAAGCACGTCGAAACGATCGGGATGCCGGAGACACCGGCGAATTGCGCGTTCGGCGACACTGATCTGGAGACGCTCTACATCACGGCCAGAACGTCGCTCTACCGCCTCCGGCGTAGCGTGAAAGGGGCGTTGCAGTATTAAGCGCGGCATCGCCAGAGGCAGGCGCCGCTATCCGAAACGCCCCATCCTGGGCGTGGGCGCGATCATCCTGAAACGAAATCGCGTGCTGCTGGTGGAACGGGCGAAATCTCCACTCAAAGGCTACTGGTCGCTGCCCGGCGGGGCGCTCGAAACCGGCGAGCACTTGCTGGAAGGCATCCGTCGCGAAGTGCTGGAAGAGACCGGGCTGGTAATCGAGCCGCTGCGCGTAGTCACGATCTTCGAACGCATCATGCGCGATGGGAAAGGCAAGCCGGAGTATCACTACGTGCTCATCGACTATCTTTGCCGGGTGACGGGTGGCACGCTGCGCGCGGCCGATGATGTGAGCCGCGTGGCGTGGGTGCCGCGTCAGTCTCTCGATCAATACCGGATTACGGAAGGAACACTGCCAGTGATCGAGCAAGCCTTTCGAGAACGCGCGCAGGCATGAACACGGATACCAGTTCGATGAAACACGCCAGCGCGGACGTGCTGGAGTTCGAGGGCTTGCGCGAGCTGCTGGGGCGTTATGTGGCGAGCCCCCTGGGGCGCGCGGAGCTGGCGAAGATCCAGCCGCGCACGGATCGCGTGAATCTTGAAGAGGAACTGGCGGAAGCGGAAGAAGCGACCGCGTATTTGCGCACAGCGGGCAAGCCGCAACCGGCGGCGCGCGGCGCGGCCATCCGCATCAATTTTAGTTCGATTCCCGACATCACCGCCCCGGTGCATAAGCTGCGCATCGAAGGAGCGGCGCTCGAGCCCAAAGAAATCTCCGACGTGCTCGGCTTTCTCGACCGCGCGTCCGATGCGCGATCGATTCTACACACCGTCGCCGAACGGTTCCCACGGCTGGGCAAGCGCGCCCAGTCAATTGGCGAATTCCGCACGCTGCTCAACGATCTGGCGGGCAAGATAAAGCCCGATGGCACGATTCCCGATCATGCCAGCGTGGCGCTTGGCCGCCTACGGCGCGACATCGAGAGACAAAAGAAGTCCGTACAGGACTCACTCGAACTGTTTTTGAGAGCGCATCACGAAGAGGGTGTGCTGCAAGAGGAATTCGTCACTATCCGTAACGAACGCTTCGTGGTTCCGGTGATCGCCGGGCAGCGCCGCAAGATCGACGGCGTGATTCACGGCGCCAGTTCGAGCGGGCATACGCTTTTTGTCGAGCCGCTCGAAACCATCGACCTGAATAACGAGCTGGTGCGCCTGACGGAAGAGGAAATGCGTGAAGTGCACCGCATCCTGCGCGAGCTTACGGAGCGCCTGCGTGGTTACGCCGAGTCCATTCTGAGCACGCTTGTGACCATGGGCGAACTGGAGCTGATTTTCGCGAAAGCGCGGTTCGCCACGGAGTTCGATTGCGTGCGCCCGCGCTTCAGCTCGGACAACGCGCGGCGGCTGGTGCTGAAAGGCGCGCGGCATCCGCTGCTGGAGGACGTTCTACGGCGGGAGCGCAAGACGACCGTGCCGATCAGCGTGGAGCTTGACGCGCAGTGCCGGACGCTGCTGATCAGCGGGCCGAACACCGGAGGAAAAACAGTTGCCCTCAAGACTACCGGACTGCTGGCGCTGATGGCGCAGGCGGGGCTTCCGGTGCCTTGCAGTGAAGCGGAGTTTCCGATTTTCGAGCAGGTGCTGGCCGACATCGGCGACTATCAATCGATCGAGCAGAGCCTCAGCACTTTTTCCGCGCACATGTCGCATATCCGAGAAATGATTACTGAGGTGACGGCGGACGCGCTAGTACTGCTCGACGAGATCGGCTCCGCCACCGATCCGGAAGAAGGCGGCGCGCTGGGAGTGGCGGTGATCGATCACTTTCGGGCGTCGGGCGCATTCACGCTGGCTTCCACGCATCTTGTCGCGCTGAAAATTTACGGCGCCAATACCGCGGGCGTGCTGAATGCGTCCATGGGTTTCGACGAGGAGACGCTGGCGCCGACGTACAACCTGCACGTTGGGCTGCCCGGCAAATCGGCGGGGCTGGATATCGCGGCGCGCCTGGGAATGCCGGAGGAGATCATCCGCCGGGCGCGGGCCTCGATGAGCGATCGTGAGCGCGACATTGCGCGGTTCCTGAGCGAACTGCATCGCCAGGTGGAAGAGGCATCGGCGCGGGCGCGGCAATTGGCCGAGGCGCAAGTTGCTGTCGCGGCGCGCGAAAAAGAGCTGGCGCGGGAATGGGAGAAGCGCGAATCGGCCAAGCTGAAGGAATTGGAGCGGCGATGCGACCTGATGTTGGCGAATTTCGAATCGCAGGCGCGGGAAACCATCGAGCGCATGGAGCAAACGGTCGAGCGCAAGAAAGGCGCCGAGCAGGCGCAGCGCAACGTCGCCAAAGCCAAGCGCGAACTGCGGGAAGAGTTCGAGACCACGGTGCTCGCCACGAAGGATGACGCACGGCAGGGCGAGCTTGGCAGGCGGCCGAAAGTCGAAGAAGGCGTGCGCGTGAGGCTCAAAGGAATCCGCGAGCCGGCGCGCGTGCGGCGGATGCTGGGCGAAGATCGCATCGAAGTCGAGGCTGGCTTCATGAAAATGCAGGTCTCGATCGATGACGTGATGGAGGTGTTGCCCGCGGCGCCCGCGGGCGGGGGCAAGCTGCCGAAAAATGTGACGTTCCAGCCTGCTCCGCAGCTCAATCCGGCGGTGCAGGAGATTAACGTGATCGGCGAACACGCCGAGGAAGCGTGCGATCGCGTGGAAAAATTTCTGGATAGTGCCGTGATGGCGACGGCCAGCCGCGTGCGCATCGTGCACGGGCACGGCATGGGCGTGCTGCGCAAGGCGATCGGCAAGCTGCTGTCCGAAAGCCCGCACGTCGAGAAATATTATTCGGCCCCGCAAAACGAGGGCGGCGCGGGTGCGACGATTGTCGAGCTAAAGAGCTGACAGCACTTCCGCGGCGTGGCCTTCGGGCTTGACGTTCGCGAAAATTTTCTCGATCCTGCCGTCGGCGCCGATCAGGAAAGTGGTGCGCGCAATGCCCAGCACTTTTTTTCCGTACATGTTCTTTTCCTTCAGAACACCGTATGCAATGGCGACTTTCTTTTCGACGTCGCACAGCAGCGTGAAGGGCAAGCTGTGCTTAGCTTTGAAGCGCGCCTGGGCAGCCGGCGTATCGGGAGAAATGCCGAGCACCACGATGCCCTTTTTCTGGAACTGCTTGATGGCGTCACGAAACTCGTGCGCTTCCAAGGTTCAACCGGGCGTGTCGGCGCGGGGAAAGAAGTAGAGCACGATCTTCTGGCCCTTGAACTTCGACAGTTGGAAGGCTTCGCCGGTGTCGGTCTGGAGCTGGATGTCGGGAGCTTTGTCGCCTTCTTTCAGCATTAGGAGTTTTCCTTCAATTTGGCTTCCAACATCTGCTTGATCTTGACTGGGTCGGCCTGCCCCTTGGATCGCTGCATCGCTTTGCCTACGAGAAAATTGAGCGCGCCGGTCTTTCCACTCTTGTACTGGCTCACCTGATCCGGGAAGCCGGCCAGAATTGCATCCACGATGCCGTCGAGCGCGCCCTGATCGCTGACCTGCGCAAACCCCTCGCGCTTGATAATGGCCGCTGGCGTGTCGCCGGTAGCGAGCATTTTTGTGAAGATTTCTTTCGCCTGTTTGCCCGTTATTTCGCCGCGCTCTTTCAGTTTAATGAGAGCGCCGAGATTCTCGGCGGTGACGGGCGACTCGCTGATGTCTTTGGCAGTTGTCTTCAGCGCGGCCGCAAGATCCCCCATGACCCAGTTGGCCGCGGCCTTGGGGTCGCCCGCGACCTTGGCGGTTTCTTCAAAATACTCGCTCACCGCTCTGCTGGCAGTGAGCCAATCCGCATCGTACTCAGCCAGTTTGTAATCGGCGACAAACCGCGCTCGCTTCTTTGCGGGCAGCTCCGGCATCGCGGCGCGCACACGATTGCGCCACTCATCGCTGATGCGTAAGGGGACCAGGTCCGGCTCGGGAAAATAGCGGTAGTCATGCGCCTGTTCTTTGCTGCGCATGCCGACGGTCTCGCCGCTATCCGGGTCGTAGAGTCGCGTCTCCTGCTCCACGCGTCCGCCCGATTCGATCAGCGCCACCTGCCGCGCGATTTCGTAATCCAGCGCCATTTTCAGAAAACGGAACGAGTTCAAATTCTTGACCTCCGCTTTGGTGCCGAATTTCTCCGCACCTTTGAGCCGCACCGAGACGTTGGCGTCGCAGCGAAGCTGTCCCTTTTCCATGTCGCAGGCCGAGACCTCGACGAACTGCATGATCTGCTTCAGCTCGGTCAGAAACGCGTACGCTTCGTCGGAGCTGTGCATGTCGGGCTCCGTCACGATCTCGACCAGCGGGGTTCCGCAGCGATTCAGATCCACATAGGAGTAACGGTCCGAATCGCTGAAGCCTTCGTGGATGCTCTTGCCGGCGTCGTCTTCCATATGAACGCGGGTGATGCCCACGCGCTTGCGCGTACCGGCTACGGTGACTTCGACCCAACCGTGCTCGGCAATGGGTTCATCGTACTGAGAGATCTGATAGCCCTTGGGCAGGTCGGGATAAAAGTAATTCTTGCGCGCGAAACGCGAGAGCGGGCGGATCGTGCAATTGAGCGCCATGCCGGCGCGCATGGCCATTTCGACAGCCTCGCGGCTGAGCACGGGCAACGCGCCGGGCAGGCCCATGCACACCGGACAAACGTTAGTGTTGGGCAGCGCGCCAAAACTGGTGGGGCATCCGCAGAAAATTTTGGTCGCCGTGGCCAGTTGCACGTGTACCTCCAGGCCGACAACCGGCTCGTACTTGGAGATCAGCGCAGGCGAAGCGAGTTCCGCAACCGGAGAAGACATCCGAACCATTATAGGAGCGTGTAAATCCGGGGACAAAATCGAGGACCGCGAGCGCGCGGCTGTCTACACTCATGCGGCTCCGGAATTGTATACTAAAAATGTCAGCATCGATCTGTACGATTTTTGCATCACGCGTGACACAAACGCGCTTCGTCTTTCATCCAAAATTCTAGATATATGAGTTCGATCGCGATAGATAGCCAGGCGCACAGAGCAGTCCGGTTCTATCAGGCGTCCATCGGGAAGAAAGCCGTCATGGCCGTAACGGGCGTGATCCTGTTCGGTTACCTAGTCGGCCACCTGGCCGGCAACATGCAGGTATATCTCGGGCAGGAGCAGATGGACAATTACGCCGCGTTCCTGCATTCCATGCCGGCACTGCTGTGGGGAGTGCGCGTTCTGTTGCTGGTTTGCGTGGCGATGCACATCGTGGCATCGATCCAACTCACGCGCCTCAAGCAGGAAGCGCGGCCCGTGGGTTACATCAAGAAAAAAGAGGTCGGCTCGAGTTACGCGTCGCGCACAATGATGTGGAGCGGGCCCATCATCGCGGCATTCGTGATCTATCACATCCTGGATCTCACCACTGGCGCCGCGAACACCATGCAGTTTCGCGAGCTGCACGCTTACGAGAACCTGGTGTACAGCTTCCGGCGCATTCCGGTCTCGGGTTTCTACATCCTCGCGATGTTGCTGCTGGGCGCGCATCTCTATCACGGGCTTTGGAGCATGTTTCAGAGCATGGGGTTCAGCCATCCGCGGTACACACCCATGATCAAACGCGCGGCCGCCTGGGTGGCGATTCTTCTGGTCGCGGGTTTCATTTCGATTCCAATTGCCGTTCTGGCGGGTCTGGTGGGTTCAAACCTCTGATGGAACTCAATTCGAAACTCCCTTCGGGGTCGATCGAAAAAGCCTGGGACCAAGCCAAATTCGACATGAAGCTGGTCAACCCGGCGAACAAGCGGAAGTACAACATCATTGTGGTTGGCTCGGGGCTGGCGGGCGCATCGGCGTCGGCGACACTGGCGGAGTTGGGATACAACGTCCAGTGTTTCTGTTTCCAGGACAGCCCGCGACGCGCGCACTCCATCGCCGCGCAGGGCGGCATCAACGCGGCCAAGAACTATCAGAATGACGGCGACAGTATTTTTCGATTGTTCTACGACACCGTAAAAGGCGGCGATTTCCGGTCGCGCGAATCCAACGTTTATCGCCTTGCGCAAATCAGCGTAAACATCATCGACCAGTGCGTGGCGCAGGGTGTCCCGTTCGCGCGGGAGTACGGCGGCACGCTGGCCAACCGCTCGTTCGGCGGCGCGCAGGTTTCGCGGACATTTTACGCGCGCGGGCAAACGGGGCAGCAGTTGCTTCTGGGTGCGTGCCAGGCGCTCGAGCGGCAGCAAGCAGCGGGAAAAGTGAAAATGTTCCCGCGTATGGAAATGCTGAGCCTGGTGGTGATCGACGGCAAGGCCCGCGGCATCGTCACGCGCGACCTGATCACTGGCAAGATCGAATCGCACGCTGCCGACGCCGTGGTGCTCGCCACAGGCGGCTACGGCAACGTCTATTATCTTTCGACAAATGCGCGCGGCTCCAACTGCACTGCCATCTGGCGCGCCTACAAACACGGGGCGGCGTTCGCCAATCCATGCTTCACGCAAATTCACCCGACGTGCATTCCGGTATCGGGCGACTATCAATCGAAACTCACCCTGATGAGCGAATCGTTGCGCAACGACGGCCGCATCTGGGTGCCGAAAGCCAAGGGCGATAAACGACCGCCTGACAAGATTCCGGAAGCGGAGCGTGATTATTATCTGGAGCGGCGCTACCCCAGTTTCGGGAACCTGGTGCCGCGCGATGTGGCTTCTCGCAATGCCAAGGCCGTTTGCGACGAAGACCGGGGGGTGGGCGAGCACGGCCTGGGCGTGTTTTTGGACTTCGCGGACGCCATCGGGCGGCTGGGCGTGCACGTCATTCGCGAGCGCTACGGCAATCTGTTCGACATGTACGAGCGCATCACCGGCGAAGATCCCTACAAAGTGCCCATGCGCATTTTCCCGGCGATTCATTACACGATGGGCGGGCTGTGGGTGGATTACCGGTTGATGAGCACGATTCCGGGATTGTTCGTCACCGGAGAAGCCAACTTCTCCGATCACGGTGCGAACCGACTGGGAGCGAGCGCATTGATGCAGGGCCTGGCCGACGGCTACTTCATCCTGCCGTATACTGTCGGCGACTATCTGGCGGGCACAAAGCTCGAAAAGGTGACGGCCGACCGCGCC
This sequence comes from Bryobacteraceae bacterium, assembly GCA_035577325.1. Lineage (GTDB taxonomy): Bacteria > Acidobacteriota > Terriglobia > Bryobacterales > Bryobacteraceae > QHXW01. Next base: position 10,817 of record DATLVQ010000846.1, read on the forward strand.
GAGTTCAAACACGAGGAAGCGAACGTGGCGGCGCTCACCACGGGACTGCTGGCGATCAAAGGAAAGCGTACAGTGAGTTCCTTTCATCGCGAGCTCGGAAAATTGATGTGGGACTACTGCGGAATGTCGCGCAATGCCAAGGGCCTGCAGTTCGCCATCGAAAAAGTCCGCGAGCTGCGCGAAGAATATTGGAAGAACGTGGACGTAGTGGGCAGTGACAAGGAGCTGAATCAGGCGCTCGAACACGCCGGCCGCGTGGCGGATTTCCTCGAGCTGGCCGAGCTGATGTGCGTCGACGCGCTCGATCGCAACGAATCCTGCGGCGCGCACTTTCGCGAGGAGTATCAGACTTCCGACGGCGAAGCGCTGCGCGACGACGAGCATTATGCCTATGTGGCCGCCTGGGAATTTCAGGGCCTCGACCAGCCGCCGGGCCTGCACAAGGAACCGCTGCATTTCGAGTATGTGCACCCCTCGCAGCGGAGCTACAAATAGCCATGCGTATGACGCTACACGTATGGCGCCAGAAAAGCGCGAACCAGCCGGGCCGCATAGTGAAATACGATGCCCGTGATGTGAATCCGGAAATGTCATTTTTGGAAATGCTGGACGTGCTGAATGAAGAGCTGACTCTGAAGGGCGAAGATCCCATCGCCTTCGACAGCGATTGCCGCGAGGGCATCTGCGGCATGTGCGGCTTCATGATCAATGGCGTGGCGCACGGCCCCCGGCGCGGCACCACGGTCTGCCAGCTTCACATGCGCAAGTTCAAGGATGGCGATGTGCTCTATCTCGAACCGTGGCGCGCGCGCGCGTTTCCCGTGATCAAAGATCTGGTGGTCGACCGCGGCGCTTTTGACCGCGTCATCGCGGCGGGCGGTTTCATATCGGTATCGGCGGGCAGCGCGCCGGATGGCAACGTGATCCTGGTACCCAAGCAGAACGCCGAACTGGCCATGGACGCAGCGGCGTGCATCGGCTGCGGTGCGTGCGTGGCGGCTTGCCCCAACGCATCGGCGTCGCTGTTCACGGGCGCTAAAATCACCCATCTGGGCGTGTTGCCGCAAGGCCAGCCGGAGCGATTCGAGCGCGTGGAACGCATGGTGGCGCAGGCCAGCCGCGAACTGTTCGGGAGCTGCACCAATATCGGCGAATGCGAGGCAGTTTGCCCCAAGGAGATCAAGCTCGAAGTGATCGCGCGAATGAACCGCGATTTTATCAAGGCGAGCTGGACGAAGCGCGGGGAATCGCGCGATGGCGGCGCGGGTGGATAGGCACGCCTGATAATATGGTGGCGCCGACGCGTGAATCACGTGCGCCGAGCGCCGCCGGCGAGGCATCGGCTGGTTAGAAATTGATTCCAGGCAATCGGCGGCATGGCCGCAGCTGGACCTACGCGCATCGAAGTGGCACGGCACCACAATTTTTCTGTTTTGGCGGCATTGCACAAGCAGGCACGAGTGAGAACAGGAGCCACCGTGGACTACACCTACCCGGACATCGCCAAAATGATCGATCACTCGCTGTTGAATCCCACGCTCACCGCCCAAGATCTGGATCAAGGCATCCAGCTGGCGCTGGCTTACGATGTGGCGAGCGTCTGCATCCTGCCCTATTTTCTAAAACACTGCGCGGACCGGCTGCGCGGCAGCACCGTGAAGGCGAGCACGACCATCGGCTTCCCGCACGGCGGGCACACAACGGCCGTGAAACTGGCCGAAGCCATGCGCGCGCTGGCCGACGGCGGCGAAGAACTCGATGTGGTGGTCAACATAAGCAAGGTCCTGAGCGAGGACTGGGACTATGTGCGCGACGACATCGGGGGCGTGATCGAGACGGCGCACGAAGCCCGGCAGAAGGTCAAAGTGATCTTCGAGAACTGCTATCTGAATA
>DATLVQ010000847.1:0-5988 GCA_035577325.1 Bryobacteraceae bacterium
CCATCTGTGATCGCTTTTTCCGCTCCTCATGAACTCTGAACGCTACGCTGAGCGGGTGCCCCAGGACTATAGGTGCGTAGCTCGACAGTAACTCGGCGTGTTTGGAATCATTCCAATCTGCCGTAAACTGATCGGGAGCTCCTACGAAAAGGGTGCCCCCTTCGATGGTCAGAGCTTCTGTGGGCTCGAGCCAGGCTTGAAAGGTTTGATCGGGGAGTTCCTGACGCGCGCGATCGAGCAGGCGTTTCCAGACTTCAGCGGGGCTCAGCGACATGACGCGTTACCCTAGCCCGTTTATGTGGAAAAGTCAAACGAGGATGCCACGAATTCCTTCACTTGACTTGAACTATCTTCAATGCTGGAATAGTTTTACCGGCTCTCTGCTGCACTCGTTCTTTTTGGTTTCTGGAGCATTGTAATGGGCAAGCCCACCTATCGTCCCCGTAACAAGCGCCGTATCCGCACGCATGGTTTCAGGTTGCGGATGGCTACTAAATGGGGACGTGAAGTCTTGAGTAGGCGCCGTAAGAAGGGACGTAAACGGCTAACCGTCCAATTGCCGACAAAATACGCCGGCGCCTAAATCGCTCGGGTTTCCTCGCAGCCGACGGCTGACGAGTGAAGCCGATCTGGAAGCTGTAAGGCGTACAGGGAAGCGCATGCAAACTGAGCGTCTGGAGGCTCGGGCATCTGCTTCCCTGTTGTTGCATCCACGGGTCGGGATAGTTGTCCCGAAGCATAGACACAAGATTGTCGATCGAAACCGTGTGAAACGCCGGCTGCGCGAACTCGTAAGGAGTAAGCTGCTACCAGGGCTACAGGGGATCGATGTTCTCGTTCGGGCCAAACCGGAGGCGTACGATTCCAGCTATTCGCAGCTTGCCGGAGATATAGGTACGATCGGCGAGTGGACGTCGCGAATATCTCGTTGACGAATGCGGTCCATATTTATTCTTCTGATTCGCGGCTATCAACTGGCCATATCGCCGTTATTTCCGGCCAGCTGCCGCTACTATCCAACATGCTCGGCCTATGCGCTCGAAGCCTTCGAGCGATACGGGGTGATAAAGGGAATGAGGCTCACTATCAGCCGCATTCTTCGCTGTCATCCCTTTCGGCCAGGCGGTTACGACCCGGTCCCCTGAATGGATAAGCGCTTCTTTCTCGCTCTTTTTCTCTCGCTTGTCGTTATCGCGATTTCTCAACTGTTATTTCCGCCATCCAAGCCAATAGGCTCTGGCCAATCGACGCTGAGAAAAGACTCCGCTTCAGTCCAAAGCACTACTGCTTCATCAACCCAATCAGCGAGAACGCAGGTATCGCCCGTATCAGCTCCGACAGCCGCAGGGCAGCGCGCGACGGCAGGAGCCGCGGTTACTGCTGTACCATTGCAACCAGTCGCCGAGACGACGACGGTAGCAACACCCAAAGCGATCTACAAATTCAGCAATGTCGGTGCTGCTCCGATATCGATCGTCATTAACGATTACAAGAACAGATCGGCGAATGGTGGTCTTGTCGATCTGGGGATCCCCGGTGCTCCACCGGTGAGGTACCGGCTCGTTACGCCCGCAGATACAGCGGATTTGGCCCAGACATCCTTCCGGCTTTCGCGAGTCACGAATGCCGGCGGAGATGAGACTCTCACTTATAGCGCCACGGTAAGAAATCTCGGCGTTACTATCTCTTATATAATTTCCAGAGATACAGCAGCGAGCTACACACTTCGGGTCGATGGTGTGGTTACAGGAGCGCAGAAACCGGCGTATCTGATCACGAGTCTTCCGAAGACGCTACTGCCGACTGAAGCCGACACCATCGGTGATCATCGGACTCTTGCCTACAGTTTCAAGCCACAGCGGGATCATGCCCGTAGCGTTCTCTTCGGCAGCCTGGATCCCGGCGAGAAAACGCTCGAAGCCGGCCCACTCAATTGGGTGGCGATTAAGAACAAATACTTCGTATTCGGGGTTCTGGCTCCCCCAAATGGGACACCATTCAGTGAAGTCACACTCGCGGGCGGGCCGCGCACGTCGAAAATCGCTACGAATGCATCGGCAGACGTCGTCCAGGAGATTCGCAACGGCAGCTTTTCATTTACCATCTACGCCGGCCCGCAGGAGTCACAGCGTCTCATGCGGATGGGCCAGGATTTCGATCACGTAAACCCTTACGGATGGCGCTTCCTTCAGAGCGTCGTGCATCCGATTGCGTCAAAGGTCATTCAGGCTCTTCTCTGGATGCACAACCGGCTCAACCTGAGCTACGGATGGGTGCTCGTAATTTTGGGAGTGCTGGTAAGGCTTGCCCTCTGGCCGCTGAATCAGAGCACAATGCGCTCGAGTCTCAAGATGCAGGAGCTGCAGCCGAAACTGGCTGCGGCGCAGAAGAAGTACAAGGATCCGAACCAGCAACGTGAAGCGATCATGAAGGTCTATCAAGAAGCCGGCGTGAGTCCCTTTGCCGGACTGACTGGCTGCCTTCCCGCCCTTCTTCCGATGCCGATTCTTTTCGCGCTGTTCTTCGTTTTCCAGAACACGATCGAATTCCGTGGAGTCCCATTCATGTGGCTGCACGACATCTCCATCAAGGATCCGCTCTACATCTTGCCTCTCCTGATGGGCGCGTCCATGTACCTACTGTCGTGGATTGGAATGCGTAACGCTCCTCCAAATCCACAAGCGAAAATGATGGGGTATATGTTTCCGGTCATGATGACAGTGGTGCTGCTGAACATGGCATCAGGCCTCAACCTCTACTACACAGCGCAAAACATTGCGGCTCTTCCACAGCAGTGGATGCTGGCGAAGGAGCGCGCAAAAGCACGCCCCGCAGGCTAGGGAGGTTGGCATGCTGCGTGTCACGTACATTGGTCACGCAACGCTACTAATAGAAATTGGGGGAAAGCGAATTCTCACCGACCCCAATTTCGATCCGGCGCTCGGCAAATTTCTAGCGCGCGTCAGTGCTCCTGGTATCGCCCTTGATGCACTGCCGAAACTCGACGCGATACTGCTGACGCACGCGCACGCGGATCACCTCTCCTTTGACTCTCTCGATGCCCTTCCGGCAGATATTCCTCTGTTCGCTCCGCCTGCGATTGCAAGGTGGTTGTCGAAGCAGGGATATGACCATGCAGTTCCCGTGGCTCCAGGAGAAACAACTGAGCTCGGTGGCCTGAGAATTCGCGCGGCTTCCGCTACCCATAAGGGAAACCGTTACGGCGTGGATCGCTGGAGAAGTGCAACTAATATGTATCTCCTTGATACGAATTCAGTGTCATGCTTCTTTGCCGGAGACACAGCCCTTACGTCCGACACGACACACCTCGTGGAAAACAACCTCGTCGCGAGAGGGCGAAATCTGGATCTGGCTCTCCTACCCATTGGGCATGCGCCGTGGTGGAAGCCCGGATTCCGCAAAGGTCACCTCACGAGCAGTGATGCGTTGACTCTTTTCGAGAGACTCAACGCCAGGTACTTCATCCCCTACCACTGGGGGACGTTCAATCACGTCACGTCGACTGCTTTTGATGCAATCGATAGACTGAGAGCAACGCTCGAGGATCATCCTCTGCATCCCTCTGTGAAGATCCTGGAACCCGGCACCACCTTCGTCCTTCCGGCCGTGAGCGCGTGATACCGTCCGGCACATCGGCCGTACGGCTGGAGGACACCATTGTTGCTCTTGCCACCGCCCCGGGCCGTGGTGCCATTGCGCTAGTGAGGCTGAGCGGTCCGGATGCGTTTCCAATTGCCGCGACATTGTTGCGAGGCTCGCTCCCGGAGCCACGAACGGCTCATTTGTGCGACCTGTTCCATGAGGAGGAGAAGCTCGATCAAGCACTGGTTACCGTATTCCCGAGTCCCAACTCCTTCACTGGCGATGACACGGTTGAGTTCTCCATTCATGGTGGAAACCTCGTCTCGAGCTCAATAGTCGCAGCCCTGCTTTCATCGGGTGCCAGGCAGGCAACACCCGGAGAATTCACGCGCCGTGCGGTACTTAACGGGAAACTCGACATACTACAGGCCGAAGCAATTGGCGACCTGATAGATGCGAGCTCTCACATCATGCAGCGGACAGCGCTCAGTCAGCTGGATGGAGGGCTATCGCGTCGTTTATTGAAGCTGAGAAATGACCTTATCGGGCTCGAAGCGCTGATTGCCTACGATGTCGATTTCCCCGAAGAGGACGATGGGCCGATCCCCCGGAATAAGATCGATAAATCCGCGAAAGAAATTGCCGCGAATCTTGAAGCGCTCATTTCCACCGGACCGGCGGGTGAAGTCATCCGCGAAGGCGCGATCGTAGTGATCGCAGGCCCAACGAACGCCGGCAAATCGTCTCTCTTCAACGCACTTCTTGGTCGGGCGCGCGCGATCGTGACCGAGATCCCAGGCACTACTCGGGATGCGCTCGAGGCTGTGATCGACAGCGGCAAGTGGCCGCTGCGTCTCGTGGATACGGCCGGACTGAGGGAAACCGAAGACCGAATCGAGCGTCTCGGAATCGAAGTGAGTCAACGCTATCTATCGAGCGCAGATGTCGTGCTTGCATGCGCAGAAACTTCCAGCAGCCTCGAGGAGACTATCAGCGTTGTGAGTCGCGCGTCAACGGGCTCTGTGGTGCCGGTGTTTACGAAAACGGATTTAGTATCAATGAGAGACGAAAGACGAAGTCCAGGTGCAATCCCGGTAAGCGCGGAAACCGGAGCGGGATTACAGGAGCTGCTGCGCTCGATAAATGAAACCCTAGATGCGCGGCACGGCGAGATAGTCCCCGATTTGCCGATCCTGACGAGGGTACGTCATCGGAGAGCTCTGGACATCGCACATTCTGAGATAGAGCAATTCAGGAGTGGTTGGCGGGAGAACAAACTTCCGGTGACGGTTATTGCCGTGCATCTTCGAACCGCGGTCCATGCGCTCGAAGAGCTGATAGGAGTAGTGGAGATCGAGGATGTGCTCGACCGTGTGTTTAGCTCCTTCTGTGTTGGAAAGTAGGTCTAGGCCGATGCGGCAGCCGAGCTGCCGAGCGATGTGATATCATCGGCGCTGGCGCGGATCGCCCATGCAAGCCCACGCGAGTCAACGGCCGGCTCGACCATCTTCGTACCAAGGAAATAGCCGCTTCGCTCCGGAAAAACGTGACGTTCGACCGTTCGTGCGTCATCGCTCATTCCGCCGGATAGATATCGAAGGCGAAGCCCGAGACCGGCCCGATCGAGATCGTTGTTGAGCGCCCGGGTCATCAGGGGCTCGAGCTCACGGACGCTGGCGTACTCGCGCCTGGTGTAGCCGTAGTACTCCCAGGCAGCATGTCCCGGACTGATAGCTCTCGATGCGATCGTTGCCAGCCCCTCGTTGATCATCAGCTCGCGAAGGGAAGCGCGTCTTCCGGTTTCCCAATAAGAATAATATCCGCCGGCATCATCAATCAGCTGTTTCATCTCGCTCCGACTGGTCGGCGAGGTATAACGGACCGTGTGCGCTATTTCGTGGGTGAGCCAGAGGGGAATGAGCTCCGGGTCGAGACCCAACCCCTGAGTTTCCGGGTTGGTCACACTGGTGAAATGCTCGAGGCAGACAAAAGCGATCCCTTTCCCTTCAACCACGAGCTCGCCGGCATTTGCGGCGCCGACGCCAACCATGAGCACAACGTCTATATCTGTGTCGACTTCAAGGAGCGTCCTGCACTGCTCTTCTGTGTTTCGGGCAAGGGACACGACGTCGATTCGTTCGAGCATCGTGCGAAGGTCTACACGGCTCGCAAGTGCGGCAGAGCGAACGACTTCCAGAAAATGGGGGCCTGCCGGATCCAGCACATAGTTGTGCCAGTAGGCTTCTAAGAAGCGGCGGTGGTTTTCGAAGTAGCGGAGATAGGCGGCGACACGGTCGGTACTGTTGTGAACTGCGAAGAAGTCAGGCAGTAGGTTGATGAGCATCAACGACCAGGTCGCGGGGTGGTGAGCCAGTCGCGGTTTTT
>DATLVQ010000848.1:0-16219 GCA_035577325.1 Bryobacteraceae bacterium
ATTGCACGGATCCCAGACCACCTGGAGGTTGGGGTGCTCGACGGCGGCCAGTACGCGCGCCGTCTCTGCGCCGGTCGCGATGTTACAGGCGTGCTCGTTTTCGAGGCCGATGATCAGGTCATGCCGCGCGGCTTGCCCGGCCAGGGCACGCAGGGCGATCACGATGCGGTCAAAACATTTTTCCGGCTCGACTGTCCGCCAATATGAAAACACCCGCACAATGCGCGCGCCGGTGCGCTTGGCGATCTCGAACGCCCGGGTCGTCAGCCGCGGCTGATCCGCGAACGTGTGGGTGGAGGCGAAGATATCCTGCTGGAAGCGGGAATCGATCGCCGGTGCGTCGGGCAGCACACACTTGAGCAGCGGCGAAGCGATAGAGATAATGGCGAGCCCTTTGCCGGTGACGATCTTCACCGCGCGATCCAGTTCTTCATCGGTGAGATCGATGATGTTCTTGCCGAACACCATTCGCAGTTCAGCCCCGGTCATCCCGACCTGGCTCATGGACTCGGCTGCGGTTTCGAGGTCGGGAGAGAATTCGTCTGTGATGGCGGCGATAGGGAAGAGTTGGGGCATGAAGGTTTAGGCAAGCATCAGACTGATGCTCCTCGCAATATTGTAAGCAAAAGCCCCGATCGTTTCTGCCGCCTGTTCCCGGGGCCGCAGTACAGAAACTGCCGCAGGTTCCCTCCCGCGTACTCATTTCCGCCGTCCCACGATGCCCTGGCCGCTCGTTCTACAGCTTCATCCTCTCCAGCTTGCGGTATAGAGTCTTGCGCTCGATACCTAGGATCTGCGCGGCCCGGCTCTTGTTTCCACCCGTGGCGGCAAGCACGCGGCGGATCTGCTCAGTCTCGGCGTCCGCCAGCGTCTCGACAGCATGATCGTGCGATTCCATGGCGTCCAGGGCGTCGTGCACCGCCTCGCCGTCGATGCGGTCGGTGGGCGCAAGGACGGTCAGCCGTTCGATGAGATGCTGCAACTGGCGCACATTGCCGGGCCATGCATGCTCCTGCATGGCCTTCACCCCGCTTTCTGTAAGCTTCACATCGCGGTTATACCTCTGGACATACTTACCGACAAAGAAGCGCGCCAACAGCGGAATATCTCCTCGGCGGTCGCGCAGCGGCGGAATGGTAATGCGCACTACATTCACGCGAAACCAGAGATCTTCGCGGAACTTGCCTTCTTCGACCAGCTTCTGCAGGCTGCGATTGGTGGCGGCGATCACGCGCACGTCCACCTGTTTGGAGCGGGATGCGCCCAGCGGACGGACTTCGCGCTCCTGCAGAAAGCGCAGCAGCCGCAACTGAAATCCAAATTCGATATCGCCGATCTCATCCAGAAAAACGGTTCCCTTGTTGGCCGCTTCGAATACCCCGATGCGATCGCGGTCGGCCCCGGTGTAGGCGCCCTTGAGCGCACCGAATAGTTCGCTCTCGAGCAGGGTGGGCGCGATCGAAGCGCAATCTACTGCCACAAACGCCTGCTGCGTCCGCGGGCTGTTGCGGTGGATCATGCGCGCCACCAGTTCCTTGCCAGTGCCCGTTTCGCCTTCGATGAGGACCGTCGCGTCGGTCGGTGCTGCCCGTGAAACGGTCTTGTAAATCTCGACCATCGCCCCCGAACTGCCGATCATCTCGGTCTCGGGTAATTCTTCAGGCTCGACTTCATCGGTCTCCTGGTTGTGCGACGCTTCCGCGCGCTTCACCGTCTCCAGCATGCGGTCGAGATCGAACGGCTTGGCGATATAGTCGAACGCGCCGCCGCGCGTAGCCGCCATCACGGTTTCCATCGTGCCGCGCGCCGTCATAAGGATCACCGAACAGTTTGGGTCCTTGCGCCGCGCCGCATCGAGCACGTCGAGCCCCGTCCGGCCGTCGATGTAGATATCGGAAATGACAATCGGGTATGTAGTCTGGCTCAGGCGATCCAGGGCCTCATCGGAGGACGACACCGCGTCCACGAGATAGCCTTCGAGTTCGAGGAAGTTGACGATCGTGGTACGCACGCCTGCGTCATCTTCGACTATGAGTAATCGTTCCATTTTCAATTAATGCTGAGCGGTTTAGTAGCCACCGCTTGTCCCACCGGTAGTATCAGCGTAAAACAAGAGCCTTTACCCGGGGCGCTGGTCACCTCTATTTTTCCCCCGTGCTGCAGTACGATCTGCTCGACGATCGATAATCCAATGCCCGTTCCCGCTTCGCCCGACTGCTCGGCCTTCCGGGTCCGGTAGAATTTCTGGAAAATCTTGCGGACCTCCTTCTGGTCGATGCCGATGCCGTGGTCTTCGACCGAAATCTGATAGTTCTCGCTGTCGCATCCACCGAACACCGTCACTGCCGTTTTGTTGGGCGAGTACTTGATGGCGTTGGTCAGCAGGTTGTAAAACGCGTATTCCAACAATTCGCGGTCGCCGGTAACCACGGCATCGCCCAGCGGGTCCATGGTGATAGATATCCGCTTTCGTTCGGCCAGCGGCGCTACCCGTTCCATGCAGCTTGTCATCACATCGCGCACCGAGAAGCTGTCCTTCTTGAGCTCCATTTCTCCCGCAGATAGCCGCTCGACGTTGAGAAACATCTCGATCATGTGCGCCAGCCGCTTGGATTCGGAGTTAATGAGTTGCGCGACCTGCTTGCGCTTTTCGTCGGTGAGGGCATAGCGGCTCATCAATTCGCTCGACCCCTGGATGGCCGTGAGCGGTGTGCGCATTTCATGCGTTACGAACTGCATGGCATGCTGATAGCGATCGCGCTGTGCTTCGGATTTCACCATGCGCCGCCGCACGTAGAGATGCTGCCACGCCGCTGCGGCGGCCACCGACAGCCACGCGGTGGAAACTCCCGGCGAAAACGGGAACACGATATTTCTGGTGAAGGCCGCGTAAGGGACGGCGTGGGCAACCGCAATAATGCCCAGCGCAATTCCATACGCCCACCAGCCGGACAAGAACCTAAACGTAAACCCCGCAGACGCGGCCAACAGTATGCAAAACGCCACCACCGTCAACGCCGGCTCGCTCGTCAGGAATTGCTGCTGTGTCAGCGTCTCAAATAAATTCGCATGAATTTCCACACCCGCCAGCGGGATTGGCGAATACGGCGTCAGCCAGCGATCCTTGGTCTCGGTTTGAGCCGTCACGCCCGCGAACACGACTTTCCCCGCGAAGCGCCGGGCCAGCGAGTGATCGTCATGCAGTTGCTTAAGAGAAATCGACGGAATTCTGCCGTCCGGCGGTACGTAACGGACACGCAGAGGGCGCGCGTTATTCTTAGCCGCGGGAATCAAGACGCCACCCACATCCAGGTCGCGCGGGGTCTCGAGGATCGAGGCATTGCGGCTTACGCGGTAGGCCTCCAGCGCTAGCGCCCAGCGCCGGTCGTGCCCAGACGCTTTCTCGAGCGGAACCGCGCGCCCTACGCCGTCTTTGTCCAAATCCAGGTGTACGTGACCCGTGGCGGCAGCCCAGCGCCGGAAGCGGGGCAGCGGATCGTCCCAACCGCTTTCATCGGGCAGCAGATCGCACGCCAGAATCACATGACGCGTCGCGCGCAACGCCGCTTCCAGAGCGTCATCAGATTCTGCGTCGTTGGGATCCGCCAGAATGGCGTCCACTGCGACGGCTTTGGGCGATGCCGCAGCAATCTGCTCCAAAGCGTCCGCCAGCGCATGGCGCAATCCCAGGCGTCCGCCAAACTCGCTCAGCGAATGCTCGTCAATTGCCAGTACAATCGACTCGGTGTGCCATGGCGGTTTCCGGTGCAGCTGGAACTCGAAAATCGAGTCGTAAGCATAGTTGTCGATCCGGGTTCCCAGTGGCGTCCAGCTCGCCGTGATTGCCACCACGAAAACCGCGGCCAGCAAGCCAAGATACGCAACGGTGCGCCTGCCCGGAAGTACCATACCTCACTGGCTTCCCGCGGCGGGTGACCGGTGGCCCACCAGCTTTTCGATCTCGGCCGGCTCGCGCGGCAGCGCGGCACTTATTACTTTCCCGCCGTGCTCAGTCACCAGCACCACGTCTTCAATGCGCACGCCGAGATTCTCTTCGGGAATGTAGATGCCCGGCTCGATGGTAATCACCATGCCGGCTTCAAGCGGAGCGCTGGGATCGGAGGCGTCGTGCACATCCAGACCCACGTGATGCCCGATGCCGTGCGTGAAATATTTCCCCAGCCGCTCGCCGTGCAGGTCTTTACCGTGCGAATTGATGTAATCGTACGCGACTCTGTACAGTGTATTAGGCGCGGTCTTGCTCAGCGTCATGCCCGGTTTGACGGCGGCGATGGCGGCTTTCTGCGCGCCCAGCACGATATCGTAAATCTCCCGCTGGCGCGCCGTGAACTTGCCGCCCACGGGAATGGTGCGCGTGATATCGGAGGCATAACCGGCGCACTCTGCCGCCACGTCCATCAGCAGCACTTCGCCCGCATCCATCCGTCGCGCATTACGCGAGTAATGCAGATAGACTGAGTTCGGCCCGGAGCCCACGATGGGCGCGTAGGCGCTGCGCTCGCATCCCGCGTCGGCATAGGTTTCCGTCATAGCTGCCGCCACCTGGTACTCATACACGCCGGGCGCGGCGCGCTGCCATGCGGCCCGGTGCGCCGCCAGGGTGACGTCGGTGGCGTGCTGGATAAGCGCGATCTCTTCCGGCGATTTGGCCATGCGCAGCTTCGCAATGGCGGGCGCGGCGTTCGCTATGTCGCGCAGCGGCGCCAGTTGCCTGAGCCGCGCGGCAGCCGGCTGGTCGGCCAGCGTGTAGACGCGTGCATACGCTTCTAGCGTGTCGCGCAGTTCAGCTTCAAATTTCTCGGCTGGCATGACCGCGTCGAACCCGGTAATTTCCCGCACGTTTTGCTCATTGGGCCCGATTTTCCTGCCCGTCCATTTTTCCTGATCGGGATTCCGTTCGGGCAAGAACAGGGTCTCGCGCGGCAGCCGCTCTTTCGCGGCGTAGCCCGGGGCCTGCGCGTCATCCGGCAACGGTGCCAGCAGCAAAATAGCGCCGGGTTCCCGCCAGCCCGTTAGGTAATAAAAATTGGATTCCTGAAAGAATCCGGTCCGCAGGTCTTCATCCTGCTCGCTGCGGCCAAACAGCACGATTACACCATCGCGCAGCGATTTTCGCAGTTCGATCCGTCGCGCGCGATACTGCCCCAGCACATGGGGGTCATCGGCGGGCGCAGGGCCAGCGCCCATCAGCCCGCATGAAAATACCGCTACCGCCAGACCATAAAGTGGCCGCATTTCCCTCAAGTATAACGGGAATAAAATGCATGCTCGCAATCTTACGGCGTGGGGCCGCTGAGCCGGGGGCGCGGCTCGTTCTTGTTAGACTTTTCGAGTGTTCTGGTTTTGGCTCTTCGTCGCCCCCGCCCTGGCTCTTGCCATCTTCGCGCTGCGGGGGGAGCGAGCACGCGCGCGTTGGGTGGCCGAGCAGTTAGCGGACGAGTCTGACGATCCAACTCCGCCCGCTACCGTCATTGTGTCGCTCAGCGGCCCGGAAGAACGCTTGCGGGAGAATCTTGCTGCCCTGACTGCGCAGGATTACCCGAACTACGAGCTGCTGGTAACCGCGCGTACGGCTTTCGACATCCCGCCCAACAGCCTTCCGCATCGCGTGACCGTGGTCTTGGGCGGCGCTCAGGATGAAAAGGCGAGCCCTAAAATCCAGAACCTTCTGGCGGGCGTGCGCGCTGCGCGAAAGCGGTCCGAAATTCTGGCATTTGCCGATGCCGGCGGCCAAGTTTCCGCAAACTGGTTGCGTGCGCTGGCCGCTCAGCTGGGCGACGCCGAGGTTGGCGCCAGCACCGCTTACCGCTTCTTCGTGCCCGATCCCCCGGACTTCTGGTCGCTCGTGCGCAGTGTGTGGGATGCGCCGGTTGCGGGTTTACTGGGTCCCGGCGACAATCCGTTCGCCTGGTGTGGTTCGCTGGCGATTCGTAAGGAAAGATTTTTCGAGCTCCAGATTCCCGGCGCGTGGCGCCTCGCGGCGAGCGAAGATGGCGCGCTGACCCACGCGATTCACAAAGCGCGGCTCAAGATCGCGTTTGCTCCCGGCGCCATGCTGGCTTACGCGGGCCGCACCGGCGCGCGTCCGTTCTTCGCCGGGGCGCAACACCAGATGGCCATGGCCCGGGTCTATTTTCCCCGCCTTTGGTGGAGCGCGCTGATTGCGCACGTGTTCTACTGCGGAGGAATGGCCGCGGCCGTGACAGCTTCGATCCGCGGCTCCCGCGGCGCCGAATGGGCGTTAGTTGTACAGCTAGGGCTGGGGATGCTGAAGGGCGTCAATCGCGCTACGCTTGCCAAAGCGGAGTTTCCCGATTGTGAAGCCTGGTTTAAGCGCCATGCGTGGGTGCACTCGTTGTGGGTACCACTCGGGACGTGGTTATGGCTGTGTGTCCTTCTCTCCTCCGTATTCAATCGCATGGACGAATCGGGCGCCCGCCGGCAATCCATTCCCTCCGCTTCACAGGCGCGCGCGTAGAACCTTTGTCCGTCCAGGCGTGATCGCGAGTATAATTTGAAAGCGAAGGGAGAATCATTCATGGCGAAATCGATGGACCGTGGCCGCAAAGAGGCCAAGAAGCCGAAGAAGAAGGTGAAGTAGATACCGGGTTGCGCAGGCGTGCGCGCCGCCGTTTCGGCGCCGCCTACGCCTGCGCGGCCGGAGGACCTATGATTCGCACCGATTGGATCCGACAGCGCAGCAATGACAAAGTCCGCACGCAGATGTACTACGCGCGGCAGGGCATGCTCACCGGAGAGATGGAGTACGTGGCGCGCCGCGAGAACGTAGCGCCCGAGCTGATCCGGGCCGAAGTCGCGCGCGGGCGGATGATCATCCCGGCCAACATCAACCACATCACTCTGGAGCCAATGTGCATCGGGGTGGCCTCCCAGTGCAAGATCAACTCCAATATCGGGAACTCGGCGGTTACGTCCAATATCGACGAGGAAGTCGCCAAGCTGCGGGATTCGGTGAAGTATGGCGCCGATACTGTGATGGACCTTTCCACCGGCGGCGACATCCCACGCATCCGCCAGGCCATCATCGATGCCTCGCCCATCCCCATTGGAACCGTGCCGATTTACGAAGCGCTGACGCGCGTCCGCCGCGTTGAGGATCTCACGGCCGAAGTGATGCTCGAAGTAATCGAAGAGCAGGCTCAGCAGGGTGTGGATTACATGACCATTCACGCCGGCGTGCTGGTGCAATATATTCCCCTCACCACTAAGCGCATTACAGGAATCGTGAGCCGGGGTGGCTCCATTCTGGCCGAATGGATGGTAAAAAACCACAAGCAGAACATGCTCTACGAGCGCTTCGACGACATCTGTAAAATTTTCCAGAAATACGATGTCTGCTTTTCCCTGGGCGATGGTCTGCGGCCGGGCTCGGTGGCCGACGCAAGCGACGAAGCGCAATTCGCTGAATTAAAAACGCTCGGCGAACTGACAAAGAAAGCTTGGGAATACGACGTGCAGGTGATGATCGAGGGGCCAGGGCACATTCCGCTAGATCAGATCCAAATGCAGGTCGAAAAGGAAAAAGAGCTGTGTTATGAAGCTCCGTTCTATACGCTTGGCC
Organism: Bryobacteraceae bacterium; assembly: GCA_035577325.1. Taxonomy (GTDB): domain Bacteria; phylum Acidobacteriota; class Terriglobia; order Bryobacterales; family Bryobacteraceae; genus QHXW01. The sequence goes on from DATLVQ010000848.1 coordinate 7,604, forward strand.
CGCTAGTGACCGATTTCGCGCCGGGCTACGATCACATCACCTCCGCCATAGGCGCGGCACTGATCGGCTGGCATGGCGCGTCCATGCTGTGCTATGTGACGCCCAAAGAGCACCTGGGCTTGCCAAACCGCGACGACGTGAAGGCCGGTATTATGGCGTATAAGATTGCCGCTCATGCCGCCGATATCGCGCGGCACCGCCCCGGCGCTCGCGACCGCGACGATGAGCTTTCCCGCGCCCGCTACCGCTTCGACTGGAATCGCCAGTTCGAACTTTCACTGGATCCGGAGACGGCTCGCTCCATGCATGATGAGACGCTGCCGGAGGATGGCTTCAAAGATGCTCACTTCTGTTCGATGTGCGGGCCGAAGTTTTGTTCGATGAACATTTCGGCCAAGGTGGAAACCTTTACCGCCGCGGATGCCGAAGCCGTGTTGAGCGCCGCCCCCCCACCTGCGCTCGTCAATATTGCTGGAAACGATTAATCCTGCGCCTCGGCTTTTACGGCCTGAAGGAGGCAATATGATTCGCCGAATCGTGCTGTTTCGAGTGCTCTTGTGTGCCTTGATTGCCGCCGTCACCGCCATCAGTGCCGACCAGCGGCCTTCCTCGCGCGGTGCCGATAGGATTGTTCGCGAGATCCGGCATGAGCTGGTCATGCTGCCCTACTACGGTGTTTTCGACAATCTGGCGTATAAAGTGGACGGCTACACCGTGACTTTGGTAGGCCAGGTGACACGCCCTACCTTGAAGTCTGACGCCGAAAACGTAGTCAAAAAAATTGAAGGCGTGGAGCACGTCAAGAACGAAATCGAAGTGCTACCACCCTCGCCCGGTGACGACCGCATTCGCCGCGCCGAATACCGCGCCATCTACGGCGATACCGTTCTGAACCGCTATGCCCTGCAAGCCGTTCCCCCGATCCATATCATCGTGAAAAACGGCAATGTGGCCTTGGAGGGCGTCGTCGCCACCGAAGCCGATAAGAACTTGGCTGGCATTCGCGCCAACGGCGTCTCTGGCGTTTTTTCGGTAACCAACAACTTGCGGGTCGAAAAATAGGCTCGAAGGTGCGGGGCGGCGCCGGATACAATGACCCTTGCGCCGTTCCGTATACTTATTCCTCGCCGCCTTCTTCGTCTACAACCTGAATCTCCGGCCCATTCCATCAGGAGATACCAGCCCCGCGGCGCTGCTGCCATTCGCTATTTTGAGCGAAAACACTATCGCTTTTGACCGATTTGCGGCATGGTATGTGGACGCGCAGCATATGAACCCGGCCTGGTTCGTGCGCGCGGATGATGGCCACTACTATTCGCGGTACCCGATCCTGCTGCCTCTCGTGCTGACACCGTTCTACGCCCCATTGACTGCCTTCTTCGACCTCCGCCACATGCCCGTGGAGCGCATCGTGCTGCTCGCCAGAGTGTGCGAGAAAATAAGCGCCTCGCTGATCGCGGCCCTCTCCGTGGCGGCGTTCCTGTCACTGGCAGAGAAGCTGACGGCAGAGCTCACCGCAATGCTGTTGACCCTCGTCTACGCCTTCGGTTCCGAGACCTGGAGTATTTCCAGCCAGGCGCTTTGGCAGCACGGCGCGAGTGAACTTCTGATCATTCTGGCCTTGTTATGCCTTTGGTGGGCGTCGGATCAACCGGAGCGGCTCCTTCCAGTGTCGCTCGCCGGGCTGTGCGCCGGCTTCAGCGTGGCGCACCGCCTGAGCAATGTCATTTTCTTCGTTTTCCTGGGTGGATATGCCCTCCTGGCGCGATGGAGCACACCTCGCAAAGTGGTGTTTGCAGTGTCTGCGATCGTATCTCCCGCGGCCGCCCTGGTCTACAATCTGCTCCGGTTTGGTAGCGCGCTCGGAGGCTTTGTAGCCATGGATCGATTTGAGGGGAACAGTATGGCGACAGGGCTCGCGGGCTTGCTGATCAGTCCCAGTCGCGGATTGTTAGTGTTCTCTCCTGTATTCGCTTTTGCCGCTATCGGCGTTTACCTCTGGTTCCGCGGCAGCCGGGCGCTCCATCCTGAGTTCTACTGGATATGCCTGTTGACGGCGGCTGCTCACATCCTCATGGTCGGCAGGTGGCGCGGGTGGAGCGGCGGTGCCAATTATGGCCCGCGCCTGCTGACCGATGTGGTTCCCTGCTTGGTGATTTTGTTCATTCCCGCAATGAATCTGGTCGAGCGCTCCCGCGGCTGGAAACTAACCTTCGCGGTTGCGCTGTTCCTCTCGATCGTAGTGCAGGGGATCGGCGCCTTCTGCTATCCCAACGGGCACTGGGAAACGACGCCGGTGCGGGCTGGCAGTCACCGCGAACGCTTCTGGGACTGGCGCGACAACCAAATATTCCGAAGCGCCGCGGCGGGACCCGTGCTGGAACCTTACCGCTTGGCCTACGGTTATTTCATGCGTTCCAGTGTGCCCCCCGAAGAGGCCCTAAAGAGCCAAGGGGTGAAGCTTTGGTAGCGGCGGGCCGCGTGGAGCGTATTTCTCCACGGAAAGATTAGCGCCGGCCGCTCGCTGAAATTCTTCCGCGCAGGCGCTCCCCAGCGGCGCTCGCGCGCGTAAAACCGCCCCACCCGGTGAAAAACTACTTGCTCAATTATCCGTTTCGCAGGACACTGAAATCTCAGGAGGCAAGTTGGAGCGAAACGGACGGAAGAGTTCAGTGCTGCTGGAACCTACCGAGCGATGGTCCACGCAAGACGCCAGCGACCTCTACGACGTTACCAGCTGGGGCAAGGGCTATTTCTCCGTCGCCCCCAACGGACACCTGCGCGTGCACCCGGAGAAAGATCCGGCGCGCTCCATCGATCTCAAAGAACTTGTCGATACCCTCGTGCTGCGCGGCATTTCGCTTCCCATCCTCATCCGTTTCGCGGACATCCTCAAACACCGCATGGGCGAGATCGCATCCGCCTTTCAAACCGCCATCGCCGAGCACAAGTATCAAGGCAACTATTTCTGCGTGTATCCGATCAAAGTCAATCAGCAGCGGCAGGTGGTGGAGGAGGTGCTGGAGTATGGGCGCCCATATCGCTTCGGGCTCGAGGCTGGCTCCAAGCCCGAGCTGCTCGCCGTCATGGCCCTCGCCGATAACGAGACGCCGATCATCTGCAACGGTTTCAAAGACGATGAGTACATCGAGATGGCCATGCTGGCGCAGAAGGTCGGCCGGCACATCATCCCAGTGGTCGAAAAGTACACCGAGCTGGATCTGATCGCCAAATACTCGGAGCGCGTGGGCGTACGGCCTACTATCGGGCTGCGGGTTAAGCTAGCCAGCCGCGGCGCGGGACGCTGGAAATCGTCAGCCGGCTATCGTTCCAAATTCGGTCTGACCACCAGCGAAGCCGTGCGTGCGCTGCAGGAACTGAAAGAGCGCGGCATGGCCGACTGCCTGCACCTGCTGCATTTCCACCTCGGCAGCCAGATCACCAATATCCGGCACCTGAAAGGCGCGGTTAACGAAGCCGCCCGCATGTATGCCGAGCTGGCGCGCGCCGGCGCGGGGCTGCGTTATCTCGATGTCGGCGGTGGCCTGGGCATCGATTATGACGGCTCGCAAACCGATTTCGAATCCAGCGTCAATTACACGCTGCAGGAATACGCCAACGACGTCGTCTACCACATTCAGAACGTGTGTGACGAATCCGGCGTGGCGCATCCCACCATCGTGAGCGAAAGCGGCCGCGCCATGACCGCTTATCACAGCGTACTGGTGTTCAATGCGCTGGGTGTCTCGGGTTATGGCGACGATGAAGTGCGCGAACTCCCCCCCGAGCCCGAGCAGCCGCTCATCGATTTGCAGGAGACGTACCGCTCCCTGAGCAGTAAGAACATGCTCGAGAGCTATCACGATTCCCAGCAGGCGCTCGATCAGGCTCTCAACCTGTTCAGCCTGGGTTACCTGCCGATCGAACAGCGGTGTCTCGCCGAGAATCTTTATTGGTCCATCTCCCGGCGCATTCAGAAGCTGGCGCGCGAGCTTGACTATTTCCCCGAGGAGTTCGAGGGTCTGGACGCCATGCTGGCGGACACCTACTTCTGCAACTTCTCGCTCTTCCAGAGCATGCCCGATAGCTGGGCCATCAAGCAGTTGTTCCCCATCATGCCGATCCATCGCCTGGACGAGCGCCCGACGCAATACGCCGTGCTGGGCGACATCACCTGCGATTCCGATGGCAAAGTCGACCAGTTTATCGATCGCCGCGACGTGAAACGTACCCTGCCCCTGCACCCTTTCACCAACGGTCAGGATTACTACCTCGGCGCTTTCCTGCTCGGCGCCTACCAGGAAATCCTGGGCGACCTGCACAACTTGTTCGGCGATACCAACGCCGTCCACGTGAAGCTCAACGAGGTCGGCGACACCATTCTCGACGCCGTCATCAAAGGCGATACCGTGCGCGAAGTGCTCAACTACGTGCAATTCAACGTGGACAGTCTGGTCACCGCCCTGCGCAAGGACGTCGAAACCGCTGTCCGCGAAAGCCGCATGAGCTATGAGGAATCCGGCAAACTGCTGCGCTTTTATGAAGAAGGCCTGCAAGGCTACACCTACCTCGAGTCCTGAGGCTTTGTAGCGCGGGCCAGTTTTTGCGGGGACCTGCGATATTTTCGCTACTCGCTACAAAGTTGTGTTTACCAGGTGAAATGCGTCGTTCGGCGCGACGGGTTCCGCCACCTCTAAGCCCGCTCCCTCTGTCATAATCGATATTCCCCGCTCATGATCAAAGTTCTGATGGTTGCCTCCGAGGCCGCGCCCTTCGCAAAAACAGGCGGCCTTGCCGACGTCGTTGGTTCTCTACCTGTTGCGCTCGGCGCGTTCGATTGTGAAGTCGCCGTGCTCATCCCCCGCTACCGGGGCATCGACCTGACTGCCGCGCGCCGCGTCTATGACTCGCTGCCTGTCTGGCTCGGCGGCACGGTTCATGAGACCAGCCTCTATCAAATCGACGTCGACCGCGTGGCTTATTACTTTCTGGAGGCCCCTTCTCTCTACGATCGCGCCGGTTACTATGGCGACGCCGCCAGCGATTATGCCGATAACGCCGTGCGCTTCGCCGTGCTTGCGCGCGCCGCCCTGGCCGTAGCGCGCCGCGTGTTTCGCCCCCGCATCCTCCATTGTCACGACTGGCAGACCGGGCTGATCCCCGCCTACCTGCGCACGGTTTTCGCCTACGACCCGACATTCATTGGCATGCGGACGCTCTACACTATCCACAACCTCGGCTACCAGGGATTATTCCCGCCTACCGTGCTTCCGCAAATCGGCCTCGACCGCCGGGTCTTCAACATCGATGGCATCGAATTCTTCGGCAAAGTCAGTTGCATGAAGGCCGGGATCAATTTTAGCGACGCCGTCAGCACCGTCAGCCGCCGGTATGCCGCTGAAATCCAGACCGAGAAATACGGCTTTGGCCTGGACGGAGCGTTGCGCGCGCGCGCAACGGCCTTGCACGGAATTCTGAATGGCGTGGATTACAGGCACTGGAGCCCCGAGACCGACCGCTACCTGGCGTCGCATTACTCTGCCGACGCTCTCGGTGGCAAACGGATCTGCAAACAGGATCTGGTAAAGCAGTTTAAGCTGCCCCCAGCCGCCATGGACCGTCCCCTGCTCGGCGTCGTTTCGCGCCTTACCAGCCAGAAAGGCACGGAGCTGATTCTCGAAATTGCCGCCGAACTGGCCGCCGACGATCTTTATCTGGTGGTTCTCGGATCGGGCGACGCGGATTATGAAACCGGCTTGCGCGAGGCGGCGGCCGCCAATCCAGAACACATCGCCGTGCGCATCGGATATGACGAAGCCCTGGCGCACAAAATCGAAGGTGGGGCCGATATGTTCCTTATGCCGAGCCAGTATGAACCGAGCGGCCTGAACCAGATGTATAGTCTGCGTTACGGCACGGTGCCAGTGGTTCGCGCGACCGGCGGGCTTGATGATACCATCGAGCATGGTACGGGGTTCAAGTTCGAAGACTACTCGGCCCAAGCCCTGCTGGAGGCTATCCGCAGTGCTTCCAACGCTTTCCAGGATCAGAAAGATTGGGAGGCGATGATGCGGCGCGGCATGCGAAAGGATTATTCCTGGCGGGTTTCGGCGTCGGAATACGCGGCCCTGTACCAGCGGCTGCTGGATGGCGGCAAGTCGGCTGCATCCTTTGGCCCAAAACAAGATCCAATACAACTGGGGGTTTAGAGATGGCAGGTAACAGCACATTGACCTTTACCGATGCGGCGTTCGATAGCGACGTGCTGAAGTCGCCGGAGCCCGTGCTGGTGGATTTCTGGGCCGAGTGGTGTGGCCCGTGCCGCCAGATGGGGCCAACCATCGATACCATCGCGTTGGAATACGCCGGTAAAGCCAAAGTTGGGAAGCTCAACGTAGACGACAACGGCCAGACGGCAATGCGGTACAACGTCCGTGGCATTCCGACGTTGCTACTCTTCAAGGGCGGCCAGGTCGTCGAGCAGCGGGTGGGCGCGGTTGGCAAGGCTGAACTCCAGAAGATGCTCGATCCTCACGTCTAGCTGGAACGGGCACGCCTGTTCCGTTCACATTTGCAATTTCCGCACTTTCACCCACACGGGGAAGATTCCGGGGTTCTCCAACCACACGAGCATCCACTGGATCATTTCCTCTTTCTGATGTTTCTTCTCCGCTGAAATATTCGCGCCGCGCGCGGCGAGGCGAGCGTGATCTTTTGCTTGAATCACAGCGTTCCGGCAGAGTTGTGCGCGCGCACGGTCGCCCATTTGGCTGGCGCGCGTGTACACCTCTTCCATCTCGAGCAGCGAGCTCTCCAACTCCTCGAAGGTTTTTTGCCGCACGCCGCCGAATGGCGGCTCGACTGCAATGCCCGCGCCCGCCAGCAATCGCCGCAAGTAACTCTCCGACACCGGAGCAAGGTGCGCCGCCAACTCGCGCCACTCCCGCTCAGTGATGGCGCTGAGATTTCTTTCGGCGAGGTACTGGCGCAGGCGGATCTTCTTCGACTTGTTGGCGCTGGCTGACACGGCGATATTGGGCGGTGGCCGCGAGATGCTCCTCAAAGCTTTTTGAGAAATTATGCGCGCCCGATCCATCCGGCCGCAACACGAAGTAAAGGTAATCGGTCTCGGCCGGATTGAGCGCCGCAGCCAGCGAATCCTTGCCGGGATTGCCGATCGGTCCCGGCGGCAGGCCCGCGTGCCGGTACGTATTGTACGCGCTAGTGCTGGCGAGGTCCGACTGGTGAATCACTCCGGTGAAGCGCCCGGCCAGCAGCGCCGCATAGATGGTAGTCGGATCGCAATCCAGCTTCATCCCCTTCCGCAGGCGATTATGGAATACCGATGAGATCAGCGGCCGGTCCGCCGGGATGCGGGCCTCGCGCTCGATGAGCGAACCAAGCGTAACCGAGTCGTGGACATTCGCGGGCGCGCCCAGCTCCTTCCAGACCTCGCGGAACCGCGCTGTCATCAACTGGCATAGCCGCTTTGGCGTCGTGTGTCGGTCCAGCCGGTAGCTGCTGGGGAACAAATAGCCTTCAAGCGTGGGCGCCGCCGGATCGATGTCCCGGATAGACGACGGATCGCGTGCGGCATTGAGAAAATCCGCCGCCGAAAACAGCTTCAGCTTTTCGGCGGCCGCCGCGATCTCGAACATATTGTGGCCTTCGGGCACCACCAGCAGGTAATAAAATATATCGCCGCGCGCGATGCGCTCGTAGACGTCGAGCACAGAGGCCGGTTTCGAGAAGCGATATTCGCCCGCCATCAGTGTGCGCCGGGGCTGGAGCGCGCGCGCCGCTAAAAACTCCCATACATGCGGGATCACGCCGGCGTCCGCCAGTCGGTTCGCCATTCCCAGCGTGCTGGTGCCTTTGGGGAAGTCGATGAACGTCTCCTCACCGAACGCCGCGTACGGCCGCGTCAATTCATATGCGACATATCCAGCGCCCAGCGCCGCCAGGAGCAGGAGCACACCCGTCCATCGAAGCAGCTTCCGGAGTGGCTTCACCGCTCGTCACCCGCGTGCGCTGCCGCCGAATCCAGATAACTTTGCAGCAGAATCACGGCCGAAAGCTGGTCCACCGCTGCCTTGCGCTTCTCTATCCCGATGCCGCTCGCGCGCAATACTCGCGAGGCTTCCACCGTCGTGAGCCGCTCATCCCACATCTTCACCGGAACGCCCGCGCGTTTTTCCAGGTCTCGGGCAAACTCCTGTGTCCATTCCGATTGCCGGCTCTCACGGCCGCTCATGTGCAGCGGATTTCCCATCAGAATTTGCGTCACGCCACGCTCTTGGATCAGTTTGGCCAGAATCGCCAGGTCTGTGCGTTTGTTGATGCGTTCCAGCGTGTCAAGCCCTTGCGCCGTAATGCCCAGCCCATCGCTGATGGCCAGGCCGATGCGTTTTTTTCCCAAGTCGAGCGCCAGAACGCGGCCGTGTGGATTCATTGGCAGTCGAGTGCGGTTGAGCGCGTAAACGGCGTCCGGGCGGCGATCCAATTGAACGGCATGCGCAATTTCATTATAGGCAGCCACGTGGTAGATTCGAGTGAGAGCTGCCGCCACCGTGGCCATCCTGACACGGCCTTTCAAAGGCCAGGAACTGCTGAAAT
>DATLVQ010000849.1:0-8720 GCA_035577325.1 Bryobacteraceae bacterium
CCGGCCTGGCCAAGGTCGCTGGACAAGATGCAGTGCTCGGGACCAACCGCGCGAATTGCGCTCGCGTATTCGGGGAGTTCGAACGCTTTCGTTGCGCCGATCAGCGCGTTATAGACAAACTCAATGTACGCCCCCAGGCCCGCGGCTTCGCGCATCTGTTCAACATTCATGCCCACCGGCGGAATCATGGCATGCGTCACCACGATGCGCGTTATGCCCGCGCGTCGCGCCTCGCGAATCAGCATCAGGTCTTCGGCCGGCGAAGAATGACCGGTCGCCAGCGTCAGCCCGTGGCTGGCGATCAGCGCCAGCACCTCGCGCACCTCCGGCAGCAGCGCGCCATCCTTCGATACACGCACAAACGGCCGCGACTCTTTCGAGTAACGCACCTGATTCTCCGCGTCGAAAGTGGGCATCCAGACTACCCGCCCCCAGCCGCCTTTCACGCGCGTCATGCGCTCCACTGCCGCGGGATTGACGCCGCCCACTGTCCGGTTGAGCGCGATGCCGCCAAAAAGCTCGATGCCAGGCACGCCTTTGCGGACGAGAAAAGCCAGCGATGCGGTCGGCTCATAGTGGTTCTTCAAGACCAGCGCGCGCATGCCGCGGTCCCGCGCCAGCTTCGCCAGATCCATGGCGTCGATGGATCGTGGCATGCTGTCCGGATCGCAATGCGCGTGGATATCTACCACGCCGTCGAGCGTTTGCGCGAACATCGGGCCGCAGGCGGCCAGCACAATCAGCAGTTTTCGCATCTGCTCATCGTAGAACGGTCCGGCCGCATAGGTAGAATGAGATTTGCCGCCCTACCGCCCGCTGATTTCGAATCCGCACGTTCTCACAATCCTCGGCAACTTCTGGCCGCGCAAACTCGACATGAGTCCGTACCCGTTGGAATCGCGGCTTTATCGCACCGAACCTGGCGTGCAGGTGCTGGTCCATACCCAGCGGCCATTGGGCGCGCCGCGCGGCGAACTGATTCTGGTGCACGGCCTCGAAGGCTCGGCCGAGTCCGGTTATATGCGCACCATGGCCAAGGCCGCTCTTGATGCGGGCTATACCGTCAACCGGTTCAACAATCGCACGTGCGGCGGAACCGCGCATCTCGCCAATACCCTGTACCACTCCGGACTGACGGTCGACCTGCGCGCGCTGCTACAGCAGTTCCGCGATCAGGGGCGCGCTCCGGCGCATCTGGTGGGATATTCGCTCGGAGGCAATATGGTGCTGAAGCTGGCCGGTGAGCTGGGCGGCGACGCCCCATCGCTCATTGCGAGTGTCTGCGCCGTTTCCACGCCCATCGATCTGGCAGCGTGCTCCCTGCGTCTGGCGCAACCCATAAACCGTGTCTATGAGCGCCGTTTCCTGAAGCGCATGCGTTTGCGCGTGGCCGCCACGGGTCGTTTCTCGATCGAGCAAATTCAGAACGTTCGCTCCATCTACGAATTCGACGAGCGGTTCACCGGCCCTTCTTTCGGATTTCGCGGCGCCGATCATTACTACGAGACCCAATCCGCGCGCCAGTTTCTGGAGCGCATCCGCATCCCGGCGCTGCTCATCCAGGCGCGTGACGACATTTTCATTCCATTCGAAATTTACGATCATCCGTCACTGCACGCCAACCCGCATGTGCGTTTGCACGTCACCGAGCACGGCGGCCATCTCGGTTTCCTGTCGCGCACGCGTCCGCGCTTTTGGGCCGATCACGCAGTGCTGGAATGGATTGAAAGCGCCGGCGTCACGCGTGGAATGGAAGTTACCGGCCGGCGCTCAAGTACAGTTTGAGGTAGACCACGGGCAGCGCAAACAGCGTGCTGTCCACGCGGTCCAGCAGGCCGCCATGCCCGGGCAGCAGCGTGCTGCTGTCCTTTAAACCCGCGCCGCGCTTCAATGCCGATTCAACCAGATCTCCCGACTGCCCCGCGATGTTCACTACGGCCGAGAGCAGCCCCGCTTCAACAACCGCCACGGCGGGCAGCACGCGCGGCAAATAGAGAATGCCGAAAATGATGGAGCCCGCGAGCGAGGCCGCCGTGCCCTCCCAGGTCTTATTCGGACTGATGTGCGGCGCCAGCTTGTGCCGTCCAACACTCTTGCCAACATAATAGCCGCAGGCATCGCCCAGCCAGTTCAGCATGAGCGCGTACGCCAGCCAGTGTGGACTTTCGCCATGCAGCAGAATGGCAAATTTCCATGAGCCGAAAATGTAAATGACTCCGAAGAGCAAAAAAGCCGCTTGAGGCAGCGCCTTCGAGAGATCCGACAGCCGCAGGATAAGGGAGAGTGCGATGAAGGCCAGGAGCGTGTAAACAAGGTATGCGTCCTGCGGCTTCATCGCCAGCACCAGCAGCCCGGCGCCGTATCCCAGCGGTCCGGGTTTGTCGATCCCGTATCCGGCCGCGATTCCCGTGTATTCGGAATAGCAGATCAGCGCCACCAGCGCGGTCACGCCGCAAAACAGCCAAAAGGGGCCGAGGAAAACCACGTAAAGGATGAAAGGGATGAGGAGACCGGCGGTCAGCAGGCGCTTCATCGCGAGGAAACGATCGCTTCGATCAATTCCTCACGTTGGGCGCGCGTGCCGTTCCACACGTTACTGAGCCCGCCGTAGCGGCGATCGCGCTTTTGATAATCGAGAATCGCCTTGAGCAGCTCCGCCCGGTTGAAATCCGGCCAGAGAGTCTCGGTCACATACAGTTCCGAGTAAGCGATCTGCCACAAAAGGAAATTGCTGATGCGCATCTCGCCGGAGGTGCGAATCAGCAGATCGGGGTCGGGACAATTCGCGGTCGCCAGGCTCGCTGCGAACAGCTCTTCATCCACGCGCAGCGAGTCCAGGCGGCCTTCGCGTCGTGCGGCTTCAATAATGCGGTTGATGGCATCCAGGATTTCGGCGCGTCCGCTATAGTTGATGGCCAGGTTCACCAGCAGTCCGCCGTTGCGGGAAGTGGCCTCGATGACGGCTTCCAGTTCGCCGCGCACCGCATCCGGAAGCGCTTCCAGCCTGCCGATGGCCTGCAGCCGGATATTGTTCTGCTGCAGTTCCGGTAATTCCTTTTTTAGATAGAAGCGCAGCAGGCGCCACAACGTTTCGACCTCCGCGCGCGGGCGCTTCCAGTTCTCCACCGAGAAAGCGTAGAGCGTAAGCACGCTGATTCCCATGCGCGCGCAGGTTTCCACCGTGCTGCGCACCGGCCCCACGCCCGCGCTATGCCCGGCGACACGCGGCAGGCTCCGCCGGTTGGCCCACCGGCCGTTGCCGTCCATTATGATGGCGATGTGCGCTGGCAATCGGGCGGGGTCGATGGCGTTCGCCAGCTCCAGGTCCGGATCACCGGGCCGGAGCGCTTCCAGCAAGTCTTTCATGAAGTAAACCCATATGGTACACCGCGTTCCCGAATGGCTGCCACTGTTGAACCGGAGCTTTCGCAGTGTTCCATAACAATCTTAAAGTATTCTGACATACTAAGGACTTTGTCTCATCGAAACAAATGACTTTTTCGCAGCCCGCCCTCGCCCGCGGGGCATATTACGTTGCATTCGGCTCCGCGGTCTCGATCCTGTTCTCTATCGCGGTGTCGCAGATCCTGCTGGGCTTGGCCATCGCGCTGCTGCTGCTCTCCGGCGAGAAACTGCGGCTTCCCCGGGTATGGATTCCGCTTGGTCTTTTTCTGATCGGTACGTTGATTTCTTTGGCACTGGCCGATACTCCTGCCGCGGGGATGCCGCAAGTCCGGAAGATCTACGTGTTCACAATGCTGCCCGTGGTCTTCTCGACTATCCGCGACCGTCTAGCCATGCGGCGCCTGTTCTTGAGTTGGGGCGTCGTCGGCGCGGCGACTGCGGTATGGGGACTGGCGCAATTCGTCGAGAAGTTCCGCCAGGCGCGCGCGCTCGGCGTCAATTTTTACGACTACTACACGGCCGAACGCATCACCGGCGCCATGAGCCACTGGATGACATTCGGCGGCGAAGAGATGTTCGTGCTCCTGATGTTGGGCGCCTTCGTTCTGTTCGGCACGTCGCGCCGTCTGCGGGAACTGTGGCCGTGGCTCGCGTGCGCCGGTCTGCTCCTTCTCGCGCTCGTGCTCGGCGAAACGCGGAGCATCTGGGTGGCGACGCTGGTGGCTGGTATCTATCTCATCTGGTTCTGGAAGCGCGCGGTCGTATTGCTCGTGCCGCTGCTGCTCGCCTGCGTCGTCTTCCTGGGACCGGCGTCCGTGCGGGAGCGGTTTACGTCATTCTTTCAACCGCGAAAAAATGTCGATTCGAATGAATTCCGCATCGTCGCTTGGCGCACGGGACTTCGCATGATCGAGAAGCATCCCTGGTTTGGCGTTGGCCCTGAGGAGGTACGGCTCGAGTTCAACGATTACGTGCCACCGGATGTTCCCCGGCCTCTGCCCACCGGCTGGTACGGCCACCTGCACAATATTTACCTGCAATATGCCGCTGAGCGCGGCATCCCGACGATGCTGCTGCTGATGTGGGCGTTGATTCAGGCGCTGGCCGACTTCGCGCGCGGCGTCCGCAAACTGCGGCCCGGGCCAAGCGATGAGCGGTTCATTCTGCACGGGGCGATCGCAGTCGTGATCGCTACCATGGTGGCTGGATTCTTCGAAGTGAACCTTGGCGATAGCGAGGTGCTGACCATGTTCCTGGTCGCGATCGCGTGCGGCTACACGGCCGTCGCGACCGCCGCGCAATCGATTGCCGGCCCAAAAAAATCCGTCGGCTGAAGGCCCATCACGGTCATAGGCCTTCCGGCTTGACGCCGACGTATTCCCACCGCTGAAGCGCGATCGGAACATTGCCGTTCTTCCACACGAAATCGTGGAACGATTTCAGATTGAACTTGGCGCCCTGGTCGCGCCGCGCGTCGGATAGAAATTGCATGATCTGCAGTTTGCCGATCTGGTAGGAAATCGCCTGGCCTGGGGTGGAGGCGAAGAACGCCGCCTCGGCGCGCGCCGTGCCTTCGTCCATCGGTACCGTCTTCTGCAAATATTCCGCTGCCTGCTTCACGGTGAATTGCCCGAGCGCCAGCTTTACGTCCGCCACCACGCGCGCCGCGCGCAGCCGCATGAAGCTGTAAATGATCTCTCTCACGCGTGGGCTGTCGTCGAATAATCCGGCCTGCAATGCCATCTCCTCGGCGTAGAAGCCGATGCCTTCGTTGGCGCCGGAATCGTAGTAATGTCGCCGAATGGGATTCTCCTGCGCCCAGGCGAGCGCGAGCTGGTAGTAATGCACGCCTTCGTGCACGATCAGCACGCGCGGATCGTGCGCCGTGGCCAACGCGAAAAATCCGAGTGCGGGCGAGGGCTGCGGGATATAGCTGGTGGCATTCTCCTTCAACCGCGCCGGCCCAGTAAGATCGTCTGTCACGCCGAGCGCCGGGAGCGCTTCCAGATAGCTTGGCAGCGGCTGGTTCCAATAATGCTGCAGCCAAGCCGGAAACGTAAGGAATCCTTTTTCTTCCAGGAATGTTCGCACGGCCGCTTCGTCACGCTTCTGCCGGTCGACTTGTTCGGCCTGGCTCGCGGGAAGCACCAGCGCTGGCAGACCGGCGTTGCGCTGCCGCTCATAGGTTTCAAACGCCACTGCGCGGTCCCATTCCTGCTGGCCCATGGCCAGCACCTGCTCCGGCGTGAAGGGCATGAGCGCGACGTTCTTCAGAAAGAATGCATAGTCATGGCGGCCGATCGAACTCTTGGGCGCCATGGTTTTCAGCCGGTCGCTGAGCCACGCGCGATACGACTCCAGGACCTCGATCGCCTTCCCTGTTGCACCATCGATTTCCGCGGCGGCGGTTGAATCAAGCAGCGGCTTGAGTTCCTGGATGGATTTCAACAGACGCGGGCGAATGTCCTTCAACGTCGCGATTGCCTCTTCCGCCATGGGGCGCACTGGATCATCCAGATTGACCTTGGCGTTCTCGAGAATCTGTGGAACGGCGCGCATGCGGACCAGAATTTCCCTGCTGCGCGCGCGATCGAACGGTGGCGGTTGCAAAAGCCGCTCGTAGACGGCGCCTAGCGTCTGATCCACATAGAACCCCGGATCGCGCTGCCAGTTGCGCGTGACGTACAGTTCCCAGCCGACGCGGGACAACGCCGACCCAACCAGCCGGTAATCCACCTGACGTGGAATGGACCATCGGCCGGCGTCCATCTCTTTCCAGCGCTTCTCGAAATTGGCCAGCGCCTCTTTCTGTTGCGCCACCGACTGCGGCGACCAGTCGGGCGTCCAGTCCGCCGGACGGTCGATGCGGGCCATGTCGTCGCCGGAGACCGGTTGGTGAATGGCGCGCCATTGCCAGAATTCGCCGGCGAGATCGTCAAGCGGATCCGCCGCTAGAGTGCAGCACGCGGCGAGCGCGAGCAGGAGAATGCGTATCCGGCGGCACGCGCCCATCATGTGGTTGTGCGGCAACGGAGGCTCATCCGCCGGCGCCGGCCAGAATTTCCAGTGCGGGGCGAGAAGCGCTGAACTCCCGCCCAGCCGCAAGCGGCGGGACAACTGGCGATCCGGCATCGCTCCAGTCTAAATCAAGTCCCAAGGTTTTCGCGCATGGCGCGCGAGCAGTTTCGATGCGTCGCCATCATCGGTGAACTCTTCGGTCTCGGCGTTCCAATGCAGTTTCCTGCCGGTCTTGAAGGCGATGTTGCCCAGATGCGCCACCGTGGTCGAGCGGTGGCCGGTTTCTACGTCGGCGTTGGGCGGTTTGCGCGAGCGGACGCATTCGATGAAGTCGGCCGTGTGCTGGCGCGTGGCGTCCGCGGTGTTTAACTGCTTGCGCTCGAGCGGTTGGCCGGTCGAGCCCGGACGCTTCGGCTCGGGATAGATTTCGTAACCGACGCGATCGGCGTAGAGCGCGCCGTTACCACCGTAGTAAGCCATGCCGTTCGGCCGGTCTTCCGCGCCCTTGGCGTTGTAGTATTTCATGCCAGGCGTCCGCCCGCCCACGCCGTGGCCGTTCAGCAGGCACGTCTCGTAGCTCATCACGAAGCCCGGATATTCGTAGGTCACTTGCAGCACGTCGGGAATTTCCCCATCGTCGCGGAGGCTGAAACGCCCGCCGCTCGCGGCGACCGTCTTGGGCGCGCTGACACCCATCACCTGGTGCACGGTGTCGAGGCGATGCGTGCCGAAATCGGTGATGTAACCGCCTGAATAATCCCAGAACCAGCGATAAGTGACGAGAAATCGCTTGCGGTTGAACGGCACTGCCGGCGCGGGGCCGAGGTAGAAATCCCAATCGAGGCCGGCGGGCGGCTCGGAATCGGGCTCATGCCCGATCCCCTGCGGAAACAGGTTGGTGTAATTCCAGACCCGCACCCAATGCACTTTGCCGAGCGCGCCGCTCTGCACAATTTTCTCGACCTCGCGAAAATGCGGCGACGACCGGTGCTGCATGCCAGCCTGCACGATGCGGTTATAGCGCCGCGCCGCGTTCACCATGGCGCGGCCTTCGCGGACGTTATGCGCCAGCGGCTTCTCCACATAGACATCCTTGCCGGCCTGGCACGCCAGCACCGTCGGGATGGCGTGCCAATGGTCGGGCGCGGCGATGTGGACGGCGTCGATATCTTTCTGATCGAGCAGGCGCCGAAAATCCTGATACGCGCGCGCGTTTGGCCCTGCCCACTGTTGAGCCCGCTCCGCATTCGGCAGATAGACATCGGCCGCGGCGCCGTACTCGACGCCCGGCGCTTCGCGCATCAATCCCGCCACGTACCGCCCACGCCCGCCGCAGCCGATGAGCCCGACGACAACACGGTCATTCGCTCCGATCACTCGCTGGGCCGCGAGCGCACTGATGGCGCCGCCGCTGAGGAAATGCCGTCTCCGCATGTGTTGATTATCGCTCTGCCCGGCGAAGCCTTCGGGGCCTCATGAATGATCCCAAGGCATGTGATCATTGAGCGAAGGCACTGAGACCAGATGGCATCCTTTCCAGCCGGCGGCCCCGAACCGCGCATCGTCGTGGTGGGCGGCGGCGTCATCGGTGTCTGCTGCGCATATTTTCTTGCCCGCCGGGGCGCGCGCGTCACCGTGCTGGAACGCGACGAAATCGGCAAGGGAGCGTCTTATGGCAATGCCGGTTCCATCGCGCCGGGCCACCTGCCGATTAACAAGCCCGGCCGTATCAAGCAGGCTCTCAAGTCGCTACTAGATCCGCTGAGTCCGTTGTACGTTGCGCCGCGGCTGGATCCGGCGCTGGCCAAGTGGCTCTGGATGTTCAGCCGGAAGTGCACCGAGGCACACCTGGAGTTTGCCATGCGA
Source organism: Bryobacteraceae bacterium (assembly GCA_035577325.1). Taxonomy (GTDB): domain Bacteria; phylum Acidobacteriota; class Terriglobia; order Bryobacterales; family Bryobacteraceae; genus QHXW01. Next base: position 8,290 of record DATLVQ010000849.1, read on the forward strand.
GTGATGGCGCCCCTCGGCCACGCCTCGCGCAAAATATTCGACGAGCTGGCCCAGCAGGAGAAGATCGACTGCTGCTTTCAGCGCAACGGATATTATGAAATCTACCTGACCGCGCGCGGTCTGGCATCCGGCGAGAAGGAAGCCGCCTTGACCGGCCGTCATGGCTTTCACCCCGAGACCGTTTCTGGAGACGCGCTGCGCGAGCGCGAACCGGCCATCAATCGCCAGGTTCTCGGCGGCGTGTTCTATCCCGAAGCTGCGACGCTCAATCCATACCGTTTCGTGATGGAGATGGCGAATCGGTCGGAGCGCCACGGCGCGGTGTTGCGAACGCGCACGGAAATTGCGGACGTCTTGACCGCCGATGGGAAGATTGGCGGCATTCGAACACGGGACGGAGAGGTCATCGAGGCTGGGACCGTCGTCCTCGC
>DATLVQ010000850.1:0-18528 GCA_035577325.1 Bryobacteraceae bacterium
ACCCAGAATCATCTGCAAGTAATACGACTGGCCCGTATGCCACGACCAGCCCGACGGCCAAATGATTGTGAGTGGGTAGATCCCCACTACGAAGATCAAACCCACGAGCACCAGCGCATAGTACAGGTACTTGACTCGTTCCGTTCCGCCCATGGTTTCTCCTTCTCAATGCCATGCGGCTCTCGGGGTTTCGGCGACTCGGCGTCCCAGGGCGCTGGTCAGTATACATGACGAGGCTGCTTGGTCGCCGGAGGCTGCTTGGTCGCCGGCAATTCTACGGCAAGTCCGAGAGTACAGCGAGGCTCCTCAGACCAGAATATCGCTCCTGAGAAAGTCTGCGTCACCTCACTGCGGAAGCGCCGCTCCTGCACAGGTATTCTCAACTGGTGGTGAGGTCCAGCCGCACTTCATCGTCGTCCTCATCCCAACCCCACCTTCTCCCCTGTTCTGCAGCTCCTATACACCGCCTGCACAATCTCCAGCGCCTGATACCCCTCTTCCCCCGACACCAGCGGCTTGCGCCCCGTGCGAATCGCTTCGCCAAAATCCCTGAACTGGCGCTCGAACGGTTCAATTGAGATTGCCATCGGATCGGATGACCCCGACGCTACTTCCTTCGAAACCGGCGCCGGCTCGCCCGAATCATTTTCCACGTCCCACGTTGTGAGCTTGTCGCCCGAAATAATCGCCGTCCCCTTCGTCGCGTGGAACTCGGTGCGCTCCGTGTATCCCGGCCAAAAAGCCGTCGCCGCCTGAAACACGCCCGTCGCGCCCGATGCATAGCGCACGACCGCGTTCACTACGTCTTCCGACTCGATTTTGTGCAGCGCCCCCAGCTGCCAGTAGCCGAATAGTTCCTGAATCGGTCCAGCCAGCCACCGCAAGACATCGAGCTGGTGAATCGCCTGATTGATCAGGGCGCCGCCGCCTTCAGTGGCCCAGCTTCCTTTGATGGGCCGCGAATAATAAGCCGGCGACCGGTACCATTTCACGTAACAATCGCATTGCAGCAGGCGGCCGAGCCGCCCCGCGACGATGGCCTTCGCCAGAAACTGGCTGGAATCGTCGAACCGGTGCTGGCTCACCACACCGAGTTGGATGCCGCCTTTGCGCGCTGTCTCGATCATCTCCCGCGCCGTCTCCAGGTTCGTCGAGATGGGTTTCTGCACCTGCACGTGTTTGCCCGTCTCGGCGCAGATACGCAGCGGTTGCAGCCGGAAATCCGGAAATGTGCAGACGTCCACGTAATCCACCTCGGGGTGGCGGCACACCTCCTCGAAGGTCTTGACGAACTGCGCCCCGTTGGCCTCCGCGAAGCGCCGGCCTGGCTCCTCGAAGATGTCCGTGCAAACCGTAATCTTGTAGCCGATATTCTTATACGCCCGGGCGTGCAAGTTCGAAATCGCGCCCGTGCCTATGATTCCTACTCTCAATCGCACTCTCCTTTGGTTGAACCCTGCAGTATAGCCGCTTTGCCGCGCCCACTTCCAGTAAAATGGGATTCTTCGGATCATGAGACAAACAATATGGGCTGGATGTGCGCTCGCATCGCTCCTTTTGGCTGCCGGTTGCAAACGGTCTCCCTCCACCAACGTGGCCGCGACCGTGAACAACCGCGTGATTACTTACGCCGAACTGGAGAAGAATTTCAAATCGCAATTTCCTTCTGCCACCGACGGTTCGAGCGAAGATCAGGTGATGATCCAGAAGCTCGAACTGCTGCGCAACCTCATCGATAACGAGATCATGTTGCAGCGCACTGAGAAGATGGGCCTGATGGCCGTGGACGCCGATGTCGACGCCAAATTTAACGAGCTCAAGGCGCCCTACACGAAAGAGGAATTTGAAAGACAACTCAAGAACAGGAATATGACGGTGGAGGATCTGAAGTCGCAGCTCCGGCGCGACTTAAGCATCCAGAAGCTCTTTAACAAAGAAATCACCTCGCACATTTCCATCAGCGATGCCGACGTGGCCGACTTCTATAACAGCAACAAGCCGAGTTTTCATCTGGCCGAACCGCAGGTGCACATCGCGCAAATCGTCGTGACGCCAGCACCTGATCCGAATGTCCACAATCTCAAAAATGATAAAGCGCGCAACCCCGATGAGGCGAAGCGCAAAATCCTGGCCATCGAAGCGCGCCTGAAAGCCGGCGAAGATTTCGCCATGATCGCACAAAACTATTCCGAGGATTCCAATACCGCCCCCAACGGGGGAGATCTGGGCTTCGTGCCCGACTCGGCATTTGAAAAATCCAGTCCCGAATTCCGCCGCGTGATCCTCGGTATGAAGCCCGGCGAGCTGTCGCCCGTCCTGCCCTCCGCCGAGGGCTACCGCATCCTCAAGGTCATCTCCAAGGAACCCGCGGGTCAGCGCGAGTTGACCGATCCGCGTGTCCAGCAGACAATTCGCGAAACGTTACTCAATCGCAAGGACCAACTCTTGAAAGCCGCCTACTATGAAGTGGCCCGAAACGACGCTAAGGTGGTGAACTACCTGGCGCGCACCGTGGTCGACAACGCCGGCAAGGCCGCTAAGTAGACCTATCATTTTTTCCATCCTCTCGAAGCAGTTCACTTAGGAACAAGAATTCTATTGCCTTTGGAGTCAATCACATGGTGCTGTGGGATGCCCTCCAGCGCTCATCGTTGCCTGTAGCTTTGAAATTGAAAGTAGGATTGAGCCGCGGGCAGCACTGCCTGCGTCGCGGCGCAAAGTTAGGCTGATCTGAAACATATCCATGGCGAATTCGCAGGAACCCGATTCCAAGACACCTCGGACGCGGGCGGAGTCGGATGCCAGTCGTGCTGAGCTGCTGGAGAAAGCTATTCACAGTATCGAAGAAAAGCTTGGAACAAGCGAGGTAAAAGCCACGTTTGGCGATTTTATCCGGCTGCTGCAACTGCAGAAGGAACTGCAGATTGACCGGCCCCAGGAAATCAAGGTTACATGGATCGATTCGAGCGAGGTGGAGTCTGTTTCAGAGGAATAGTATATTCGCCGCTCCCCTCGCAACGAAAGTTTCACAGCTCTATCGCACGCTTTAAAGGTTTTTCCGGGCCGATCGGCTCCGGCAAGAGTCAGGCACTATGTCAGGAAGCCATCAAGCTGAGTTACATCAACGCCGGCAGGGTTGGGCTGATCGGCGCGCCAACCTATCCAATGTTGCGCGACGCTACCCTGGCAACATTGTTTGACATTCTAAATGCGAACTTCATTCCATACGAGTACAGCAAAGGCGACAACGTGCTGACCATGACCGACTCCGGCTCTCGCGTGCTCTGCCGCTCGGTCGACGAGTTCGAGCGCTTGCGTGGCACAAATCTGGCGTGGTTTGCGCTAGACGAGCTGACGTATAGTCCCGAAGCCGCGTGGCTGGTGCTCGAAGGGCGCCTGCGCGATCCCAAGGCCAAGCGGCTCTGCGGTTTTGGGGTTTGGACACCCAAAGGCTACGACTGGGTCTACCGAAAGTTCATTTCAGAACAGCGGCGAGGCTACGACACGATTCTCGCAGAGCCGTTCGAAAATCGATATCTTCTGGAACAGATTCCTGACTTCTATGACCTGCTGAAAAGCAGCTATGACGAAGCGTTCTTTCAGCAGGAAGTGTTGGGACAATACCTCAACGTGCAGGCCGGCGTGGTCTATTACGCATTTAGCCGTGAAGAGCACGTGACCGAGCTTCAGGTTCAGCCGGAGGCGCCGCTCTTGTGGGCATTGGACTTCAACGTAGACCCCATGTGCTCGGTGGTCGCTCAGATCGTCAACGGAACGGTTTCTGTCCTCGATGAGATTGTCCTGCGCCATGCGAGTACGTTGCACGCCTGCGAGGAATTCAACCGCCGGTTTCCGGCACACGCCCGCGGAGTTGTCATTTACGGAGACGCTTCCGGAAATACGCAGCAGACCACTGGGACGTCGGACTATCACATCGTCCGCGAGTTCTTTGCGGCGAACTTCGATGGCATCTTGCATTACAAGATCCCCAAGTCGAATCCCAACATTCGCGATCGAATCAGCCTGACCAATGCCAAACTCCGAACGGCGTCCGGCGATGTCCGGCTGTTGGTTAATCGAACCTGCGTGGAGCTGATCAAGGACTTTGAGCAGGTCTGTTACAAAGCGGACAGCACTGTACCGGACAAGGAAAAAGATCGGCGCCGGACCCACTTATCCGACGCACTCGGCTATCTGCTATGGCAGGAATGCCGTCCTTTGCAGCAAATCGGAGACCGTAATAAGCCTCTATTGTAGAACTCGGCAATTACATGGTGAATATCAATATCGAACATCCCGAGTATCTCAGTTGCAGGAACATGTGGCGGAAGTATAAAGATCTCTACATCGGCGGTGAGCAACTTAGAGAGCATGCGGCTGAATATCTGGTCCGCCGCAGCAAAGAGCCTAACGACGTCTATTTTGAACGCCTCAACCGTGTGTTTTATGAGAATTATATCGGCTCCGTCATCGATTGGTATGCTGCGACGCTGATTCGCCGCGAACCGATCCTAACCTACACGGGTACAAATGAAGTCGGGCAGCGCTTCTTCACAGCTTTCGCCGATGACTGCGACTTAAAAGGAACCACACTGGCGGAGTTCTTTCGCCACCAACTCGTGCAGGCCCTGATCGCCGGCAAGAGTTACATCGTTGTGGACTTTCCCCGGATCACTGGCCCTGTCGCCAATCGCGCCCAGGAAGACGCCAGCGGAAAGTCGCGCGCCTTTTTGGCGGAATATTCGCCGGAGGAACTCATCAACTGGAGTTATGACGACAAGGGCCGGCTTGAATGGGTCACAGTCCGCACTTCCTGGCTGCGGCAAGCGAATGTAGGCAGCGACACCTGGCAGAAGGAAACCCGCTGGATCCAATACGACCGGGAGATGTTTAAGATTTTCCGGTCGGTTCAGGAGCCAAGTGGCCAATCCGGCAGCATTGACTTAGTGGACGAGGGGCGGCACGCCTTGGCATCGCAATGCAGAGTGCCCCTCTTTGAACTCCGCGTCTCCGAGGGTCTCTGGCTGATGAACAAGGCTGCGCTATTGCAACTCGAGCACTTTAACAAGTCTAATGCCCTGTCCTGGGCCTTGACGATGGGGTTGTTCGCCACACCCGTCATTTATTCAGAGCGCGAGTGGAGCCAGATCGTAGGCGAGTCTTACTACATTCAGCTCGGGCCAGAGGATCGCTTCGGATGGACCGAGCCAGAGGGTCATGTATTTCAGATCGCGGCGGACAATCTCGAAAGACTGAAGGACGAGATCTATCGGGTTTGTTACCTCATGGTGCAAGCCGGCGGAACCGGTTCCTCGAATGTCAGCCAGTCCGGACTCAGCAAGCAGCGCGATTTCGGCGTTACCCAGGAAGTCTTGCGGGCTTATGGAGACGCCGTCAAGCACACGATGAAGCAGGTGCTCCGGGCGATCGAAGCGGCCCGGCAGGATGGTCTGGCCATTGATGTATCGGGTTTAGACGAGTTTGACATTGGCGACTTCAGCGTTGAGTTGGACGATGCCAAGAAGCTGCTCGACATTGGGATTCAGTCCGAGACGTTCAAGGCACAACTGTTCAAGAAATTGGCATTCAAGTATTTCTGTGACGCGAGCCAGGACATCAAGTCTCAGATTGCCAACGAAATAGATGATTCGTTCTGGCCTCCGCCCGGAGTAAAGGAGGACCGTGGAAGAACAGACGCCGAACGGCGCCCCATCAACGCCGCCTGAGCAACTGGATGTAGCGTCGCTAGTACGGCAAGTTGTCGAGGAAGTTACGCGGGCCCAGCAGGCGAAGGCCGAAACGGCTCACAAAGTCGAACTGGACGACGAGCGAAAACGCCGCGAACACCTGGAGCGGCGCTTGAATGACCTAGTCGAAGAGAACAGGCAGAGCCGGATGTTAGCGGAGGAGGCCGATCGCAGCGCGACGATCCGGGCGGAACTACATCGCCTGGGTGTAGGGAAAGTGGACCTGGCTTTCAAGGCAATTAAAGACGACATCGCAAGGTCGGCGGACGGCCGCCTGGTGGGCAAGACGGAAACGGGTGAAGTCGCGTTGAGAGATTACCTGACGGCTTTTGTCCACACCAATCCCGAGTTCTTGCCGGCGCGCATCTCCGGCGGTTCCGGGATTTCCTCTACCCAAAGGACAGTCTTGGGAGTTGGACCGCCGATTGACCTGGAACACATCCGGCCGGGAATGAGCTCGGAAGACAAGGAGCGCGCTCGACACGAGATCGCGCGAATTGCCGCTCAAGCGTTACGTGGATCATGAGTACGAAAGTGCAATACACATCAAACGACACAACAGGAGAAAGTAATGCCAGCGATTACATCAGCTAATGTGGCCAGTGCAATTGTCAAGCTTGTGGCAGCGGACGCCTTACCCGCTCTCGTCGGAAACCTTATTATGGGCAACCTCGTAAACCGCGATTATGAGCCGACACTCGCACAGGCCGGAGATACAGTCAACGTTCCGATTCCGCCGACACTCGTCGCGAACAATATCGCTGAGGGTGGAACGGTCAGCACACAGAATCCCAATCTGGGGAACGCACAAATCGTGCTCAACACGCACGCCGAGGCGACATTTCAAATACCGGACGTCACCAAAGTTTTGGCCGTGCCCGACCTGCTGCGAGTCTATATGCAGCCTGCAGTGATTGCCATTGCCGAGCGCATAGAGGCCGACCTATTGGCTTCATACGCCGGTTTCACCGCCAATACACCCGTGGGCATTGCGGCCACGCCCATCACTGAAGCCGTGATCGACGCGGCGGAAACCGCGCTATTTCAGGCCAAGGTTCCAGCGACGCAGCCGAAGCATTTGGTGGTCGACGCGAACACCTACTCACAGATGAGGCAGATTCCGCGCTTCAGCGAATTTCAGACGGCTGGCGACGCAGGCTTACGAGCGCTGATCGAGGGCACTGTCGGCAAGATCAAGGACTTTTTCGTCTTTCGCTCTCAATTTGTCGCAAAGACCGGCAGTTCGCCAGTGACGACGCACAACCTCGCCTTCGTGAAGGACGCGGTCGGTCTGGTCATCCGGCGCCTGCCGCAACCGCTGCCCGGAACCGGGGCCATCGCCGAGTACGCAGATCTTGGCAATTTCGGCATGCGGGTCATCATGAGTTACCAGCCTAATACGCTCTCGCAGCAGTTCACGGTTGATGTGCTGTACGGTACAGCCGCCCTGCGAAATAACTTCGCCGTGCAAGTCAATTCGTGATACGGAGCGTTGGTGAAATGCCGGTTTAACGCGGGCCAGCTATGAACTTGAAAACTTACTATCAAAAAATCCGTGACATCGAACAGGCTCTCGTTGAGCCCTTTGTCGTTCTCGAAAGTAACGAGACCGCCGATGGGGGCAAGGAGGGCCTGTTGACGGAAGTGCCCAGGCAGTTGGCGGCTAAGATGATAGCGGACGGCCGCGCCCGTCTCGCCGGGGAACAAGCGATTCGTGAGTTTCATCAAAACAAGGCAGAGGCGAAGCGCGCAGCCGATCAAGATGCGATTACCAACAAAATGCAAATGATGCTCGTTCCTGCCGCGGAACTAATGAAGACGAAGCGCTCCGCGAAAGACTGACACGGCCTATAGCGATGGCACTATTTACGGATGCACCGATCTCGACGCTCGACCAACTGGCGGCCCAGGATAGCGCCGCCCTGGATGTAGCCAGCACGGAAGGCATCGATGCAACGGCGAAGATTTCGCTCGCTCAGGATGAGTTGGGTATTGAGATTGTGGCTGCTGCCTCACGTTCGCCGTTTTCGCCGGCTACCCCGTCAGTCTGGTGGCCTGGGATGATGCTGACCACAACATTGCAACTCTCCAGCATCGTCGTGACACCGCCGCTCAGGCTCTGGCATACATTTCACACGCTCGAGCTCCTGTATCGGGATGCGTATAACAATCAGCTCAATGACCGATACCTTGGCAAGTGGCATGCATACACCGATCTTTCCAAGTGGGCGACGTCGATGCTCATGCAGACCGGTGTCGGTGTCGTATCGGATCCAGTGGCGGTTGCGCAGAGCCCACAGGTTGTGGTGACAAGCGGTATCTTTCAGGCCACGACGTACTTCGCGCAGGCAGCATGGTTGAATTCGCAGGGAGAAGAGGGCATGGCCAGCGCGGTAGCATCGGCGTCTGCGTTGGACCAGAATTCAATCCAGGTCACGGCCGCAAACCCACCTGTGAATGGTATGAGCTGGAATCTTTATGCCGGCACATCGATCGACTCGATTACGCTCCAAAATCCCGTGCCGATCAGTGCGGGACAGGCTTGGTTGTTACCTGTCTCCGGTTTGGTCTCCGGCCGTAGTCCGGGCACGGGGCAGGCACCGAGCTACTATCGCGTGCTGCCGCGATACTTGCAGAGAGGATAAAGCGCATGGTTAGCATGGCGCGACGAGCGACGTCGAAGCTGGTACAAATCATGAACGCCCCGGGCGGTCTGAACACTAACGTGGCGGCCTTGGCCCAAGCCGAAAGCGTGACGCTGCCACCCGTGCCGGCAACGCGTTTTTTTACCGACAACGTCGCGAGCGACGTGGCCGAAAAGAGCGCAGAGCTCAAGTACACCGCGGTTTATGTTTATTGCGGCAAGATTGTGAACGATCTCAAGGAAAAATTCAGAACCTTTTCCGGAAGTCTTCAGATGGAGATTGATGTCCGGATATCGCAAGACAGGCTGGACGGAATGGACCGCACATCGCAATTGTATATGGACGCCGTCACGCAGATTCTCGATCAGAATCGCGGGGACTGGGGACAGGGGCTATTCTACCCAGGCGGATATGAAGTTTCCTTCGGCCCTGTAAAGCACGGCGGACGCAACTTCATTAAGAGCGCCATAGTTTCATTCCAAGTAAACGCGAGCGTTGACTAAGTATGCCAGTCTATATTTCGTCCAACGCGAACCGCTTCTATTGCGCCACTGAGAACACATACGGCCAGGTGGCGGCCATTACGGCGAACAACCGGATTCCATCACTCAGGTTAACAGCCAAGCAGCAATTGGAAGTTTCAAGCCGCAAGGATAAAACCGGGAGCCGAACATTCGCGGGATTGCCTCCAGGCGGGCGGCGCAAGACAACGTTTGATTTGACCACGCTCTTGACCACGTGGAATGGTGGAGCGAGCCCACCCAGTTATGGACCGCTTTTCCAGGCAGCGCTCGGCAGCGCCGCGGCGATGTTCCCGGGCGGCACGGTTGCGCCCGGATCTTCAACTACGACGCTGAACTTTACTACGCCCCACGGGCTTGCACCTGGCCAGGCGGTTACTTATCTCGGAGAGCTTCGGTTCGTCGCCGCGGTAGTTGACAACACGTCGGTGCAATTGAATGCGCCACTATCGGTTGTGCCGACCGCAAGCGCTGCGATCGGGCCGACCGCCACGTATTTGCCAGCGACTGAACTATCCAGCGTCAGCGTGTTCGACTATTGGGCCCCGAGCTCCGCGGTACACAGGATTTTGTGCGGAGCGGGTATCGATCAGATGAATATCAAGGTCAACGGAGACTATCACGAATTCACATTCAGCGGCTCGGCGCAGGAACTCGCTGACAGTACCAGCTTCGCGAGCGGGATAGGACAGCTCAGCTCGTTTCCGGCGGAGCCGGCGCTGGGAGGCTTTGACTACTCGATTGTGCCCGGACATCTTGGCCAGGTATGGCTGGGAAATGAGCCGGACCGCTTTTTCACGCTTACTGACGCTCAAATCACGCTGAACAATAACTTAGATTTGCGAGGCCAAGAGTTTGGATCGAGCGTTCCGAGAGCTATTTCGCCGGGCCCTCGGGATGTGTCGATCGATTTTCAATTGTTTCAGCAGGACGATGGACCGACGCAGGGGTTATATCAGGCTGCCAAGCAACAGTCGCCGATCACCGCGATGTTACAGCTAGGCCAACAACCGAATCAGTTATTCGGCGTGTATCTGAAGAGCATGTCACCCGAGGTGCCTGAGTACGATGATACCGGCGCGCGACTGCAATGGCATTTCCGGAGCTCGCGGGCGCAAGGCACAGTTGACGATGAAATTATGGTCGCATTCGGTTAGATCATGAAATACGAAAGTTGCGCTCGAATCGACTCGAAGGTGCGGCCGGGAGTCACTTTTGTGATTTCGAAGATGTCGTTCGGCCGCAGGATGGAGCTGATCCGCGGCATTCGCGAATTGTCACTCAAGTGCGAGTTCCTGAATGCCGGCGAATCTTCGGTGGAGAAGTTGGAAGCGGCGCTGCTCGCAGCCGAGATCGACCGGCTCTACGTCACTTGGGGCTTGCAGGATTTGAGCGGGCTCGAAGTGGATGGCGCGGCGGCGACGCCTGAGCTGCTGGCGTCCCGGGGCCCCGAAGATCTGTTCCGCGAGGCCGTATCGCTCATCAAGGCTGAATGCGGTTTATCGGAGGAAGAAAGAAAAAACTAATTGTCGCCTTCCACTTTCAACTCTCCAATGCCGCCGGGTGGAAGTGCGACGCTTGCCGGAAGTCCGGACTGGAACTCAAACGGCGATGTGGGTGGCTGCCGGCGGCACTCGAAGGGCCGGTTCAAATTGTCTGGGCTCGAAACCAAGTGGCGACTGATGTCTGCCCGAAGTCGCTGATCACAGCCGAAAGCCTGGGCTGGATCGAGGAATTCCTAGTTAGGAAACGGCTACGGCTGGATCTCCGATCCAATTTGAGCGCACGCCAAGCAGAGGCATTTTTGATTCTCGAGGAACAGCTAGCGTTGGAGGAGCACGGTGGCTCAAAATAAAATTCCGCACAATGTCTTGCAGCGCGCGATAGGCCCCGCGCCGAGATCTTCGCATGCCGCAGATCTTTCCGGTCTGTTGCCGCCGGGGTCGAGCGCGTTTGCGGAGACGATGACACAGGTGTCACAAGGACTCGGAACCTTAGTGCCAGCCAGCCAACTTCAAGCACAAGCGCTTATTGCGAACACGCAGGCAGTGACTCAGAATACGTCGGCGCATGACTCGAGCAGCGTACTGGCGACACTCGGAAAAGTAGCTTCGGGGCTAACAGGAGGCGCGCTGTCGCTGTCTCCGATCTTGTCCGGGTTATTGCGTCTTTTTGGAGGTGGGACGTCGAACACGCCCGCGCCGCTGGTCAAATTCGCCCTTTCACCGGCCGTCGCATTCCAAGCCGCTAATGTCCCTGGGACGCAAACGTCGGGCTTAGATTTCGGCCAGAGCGGCACTCCGCGCGTGATTCGGAGTGCGGCGCCGCCAGCAGCGCCACCAATAGCTCAGCAAATCACGGTACAGGTGCAGGCGATGGATAGCCGGTCTTTTTTAGACCATAGTCAAGACATTGCCACGGCAGTGCGCGAAGCCATGTTGAACATGCACGCACTCAATGATGTAGTTAGCGATCTATAAATGCCGGCCATCTTTCCAACACTTAAAACCGGGGCGATCACACAGTATCCAGCCACGAAGACGATGCAATACTCCTGTGTCGTCGCGAGGTTTCTAGACGGCAGCGACCAACGATGCCGCGATTACTCGGCACCGCTGCGACGCTGGACCATCCAATTGAACATGCTGGACGACGCGGAGCTCAGCGCGCTGGATCACTTTCTTATCACGCAGCAAGGGCGTTTCGGGACATTTTCATTTGTTGACCCTTGGACACAGTCCACTATTTCAAACTGCACTCTTGAGCAGGACGTCCTGGATTACCAGCTGTCGGGGGATATGCGGGGAAGTACCAGCTTAGTCGTAGTCGAAAACAGGGTCTAGATGCTTGCCTTTCCTCAACTCGCGTCGGGGGCTGTGGCACAATATCCAATCAACAAACGCTGTGTACAGCGGACCATTGTTAATACACTCACCGACGGCCACATGGTGACATTGGCGGACCCGGGAGCGGCACTCTGGCAATGGCTGTTGGCGTATGAGAACCTGGACGACACAGAACTCGCCATGCTGCAGGCGTTCTTTGCTACGTGTGAAGGCCAGCTCAATGCGTTTACGTTCCTTGATCCGTTGAGTAACCTGCTGGCGTGGAGCGAGGCGCCGAGCCAATCTGTGTGGGAAGCGAGCAGTCTTTTGCAAATGACTCCCGGCATCTCGGACCCCATGGGTGGTACGGCAGCCACCCGGATAGCAAACCCGACAGCGACCGATTTGACGCTGCAACAAACGATCAATGCCCCAGGGTGGTTTTCTTATTGTCTCAGCGCCTATGTGAAAAGCCAAAACAGCCCGAGTGCCTCTTTATTTCTTCAAGCGGGAGCAGCATCCGTCGGCACTCCTTATAGTTTGCAAGCGAACTGGGCGCGCATCCAACTCAGTGCATCCCTCAATACGACGGCAGGAGCGCTGAGCGCCGGACTCGTGATACCCGCGGGGCGGTCGGCAGATGTGTTTGGATTTCAGCTTGAACCGCAGCCTGTTCCTTCTATTTACAGGCGAAGCCTTTCGGCAGGTGGCGTGTATTCAACAGCGCACTTCGGCAATGATACATTCGCGTGCACGACATCAGCGCCGAACAACCATTCCTGCAATTTGACGATCACGGCCCACTAACGCATGCCCACTGCGTTCCAAGTTAAAGAGCAAGCCATTACGGATACGCCGCTTCTGCTTTTCGCCTGCCAATTCCAGGGCGGGCCGGCGGAGAACTGGTCAACGCATCAGGTGACGATGGCGGGCACGATTTACCAGGCGAGGGTGCTGCAGCACAATCTCTATGAGATCCAAACTTCATCCGATCTGGGCGTAGACGCGATTCCAAAGATCTCCGTGTCGCTAGCTAACGCAGATTCTCACTTTTCGGAGATCGAGCGAGGCACTGGTTTCAAAGGGGCGTTGCTCACAGTTAGCTTTGTCTTCTTTGACCTTATACAAGGGGTTCCGACAACATCGCCAATCACCTTATTCAAGGGCATTCTCAACCCACCGGACGAAATTACCGAATCCACCTTTCGCGTCACGGCGATAAACCGCATGAATATGCAGCGGGTACTGATGCCGCAGGTGCGAGTGCAGCGGCGGTGTCCCTGGGACTTTCCATCGAGCGTCGCGCAGCGCCAAGAGGCAGTAAGTGGGGGCGCGAAGGGACGGTATTCAAGATTCTACCGGTGTGGTTACTCGCCGGATATTGTGGGAGGCCGGGGTAATCTCAACGGGTTGACGCCATTTGTCTCGTGCGGGCTCACAAGAATGGATTGCCAAGCGCGAGGAATGTTTCATCAGGACAACGCGCTGAATGTAACACAAAGGTTCGGAGGAATCGAATTTGTTCCTTCGGCGACATTAGTCCGCAGCTTTGGCGAGCAGGGCCGACACTGGTCACCGCTGATCGATAATTCAGCGCGGTACAACGATTTTGTTCCACTGGTCTATGGAACGGTGTGGTATTCGCCGAGCGTGGTCTTTGCCCGGAACGACGGCAACCTGACGAGGATGGAAGTTCTGCTGGGAATGGGCGAACTCACGAGCGTGATCAAGGTGCTGGTGAACGATATCGACATTCCGCTCGGGCGGGCGGGCGTCAGTATGACGGGAACGGGCTGGTTCAACCTAGTCAGCAACGGCGCGCGCACCGGCGGGTTCAACGCGGATTTCAGCGACGCCAATGGCAACCCGCTGGGCGATCCCTATGGCAGCATGGCGACACTTTCGGTGGTGGTTCCAAACCAGATCAATGCCGGGCAGAACCTGCCTGCGATCAAGGTACTGTTACAGGGTTCTACATTACCGGTCTACAACCCGGATGGCTCGCTTGCAGGCAATCAATTTACCAGTAATCCTGCGTGGATCTTACTCGACGTACTGCAACGTTGCGACTGGCAGACCGGGGAAATCGACATCGGGAGTTTCGCCAACGCGGCGGCTTATGCCGACGAACAGGTGACGACACAAGATCTGCATGGAAACCCGATTACGGTACCCCGGTTTGCCTGCAACTTGGCGGTAGTCAACCGGCGCACGGCTGGCGATCTGATTCGTGGGATCCGAAATGCGTGCCGGCTGTACCTCACGTATGGCACGAGCGGGCTTCTCCAACTCAACGTGGAAAACACTTTCGCGTTGCAGCAGCCGACGAAACCGGACTGGAGTAACAGCACTTCACAGCTGAATGGGGGGTGGCCGAGTTATGAGTTCGGAGACGGATCATCGGGCATTTCGGGCATTGTGCGACGCACCAACGGCGAGTCGAGCGTGCGGCTGTGGTCTCGAGGGATCACGGACACGCCCAACCGGCTGGCGGTGGAATTTCAAGATTCGTTGAATGAGTATCAGCAGGATAGTTACGCGCTGATTGACGTGGATGACGTCGAGAGAGCCGGACAAGAAATAACTGCGCCGATCACGGCACTTGGCATACCTAACTACGATCAAGCGGCGCGAATTTTGAAATTCAACTTAGACCGTTCCATCCGCGGAAACACATACGTTGAGTTGGAGACCAGTGTCAAGGCCTTGGGAATCCAGGCAGGCGATTTGATTTCCCTGACCTATCTGAAGGAAGGCTTCAACCGGCAGGCGTTTCGCGTGTTGAAGATCGCCCCGGGACTCAATTACCGGTCGGCAGTGATTACGGGGCAGATCCACGATGACGCCTGGTATGACGATACGAACGGGCAAGTGACAGGAAATTCGGGAGCGCGTCGCCAGCCGGGATCTGAAATGCGGCTGCCACGGCCATTGATCGGAACGATAGTAGATGCCAATGGCAACGTACAATTCGGGGTAACGGAATCCTCGTCACAGGCATCGGATGGAAGCTCGCTGGTGGAAGCGACGGTGACATTTTCGCCGCCGGCTTCGATACCGGCGGGAGCACCGGCGGTACCGCTGCTGAGCCTGGCGCCGCAGATTGCGAGCACGGGCGGGACACTCGGCGCGGGGCAGAGCCTTTATTACGCGGTGAGCGCGGTTGACGCGGGCGGAGCGGAGGGCAGCCTTTCGTTCATCGTGCGGGCCACGATCCCACCGGGGCCGAATACAAATAGTGTGACGCTGACCGGCCTCAGCTTTCCACCGGTAGCGACGGCATTCGACGTATACCGCGGACTCAGCCCGACACAGCTTTTCCGGATCGCAACGCATCAAACGATGGCGGCGCAGTTTACAGATGCGGGTCTCGCCAACCAAGTGACGCCGCCGCCCGATGCGAATTTCGATCACGCGAATTTCTACTGGCGGCTGGAGCTACAACCTGAATACGCCGCGACACTGCATTCGGCAACCATAGTGGGGAACGATACGCTGCAAATGGGCTCGAGCGCGTATCAAGGAACGATCGTACGGATTACGCGCGGGACAGGCGCGGGGCAAGAGCGTACGGTGGTATCGAACGACACGACGACGCTGCAACTTAGTTTGCCGTGGGGCACGGAACCGGATGCGACCAGCTTTTTCGTAGTGGCGGAAACGGGCTGGCATGCGGTGGCGAACGCGCACGCGAGTCCCGTCAAATTTGAAATTCCGAACCGGACAGGGGCAACGATTCATATTTCCGGAAGGGCCGCGAATGTGGGTAATGGCGAGTCTCCGCTCGAACTGTGCACAGTGACGCGATGGGTGATTGGCGGGGCAGGAGCGTTGGACGGTGATGTTCCGCCGGCGCCATCATTCGGGCTCGGGCTGACGCCGGGGAGCGGCGGGTCGGTGGAACTCGCGGGAGTGAGTTTCACGGACTTGACAAACACGCACACCATCACGGCGGGCACGTTCGTTTTGTACTACTGGCCCGAGTTGACCGGCGTACCGCAAGTGCTGGCAGCAGGGATTGGCGCGCCGGATGCGTTCTTGGATCTGACAACGGCGGGTACCGCGCAAGCGGGATCGTATATACAACTCGAGGCGGAAATCGCGCAGGTGACGGCGGTGCTGAATAACGGAACGCGCTACCAACTCACCCGCGGCGTTCAAACCAGCAGCGCGGCGGCGCACGCGAGTGGGACAATCATCTACACGCTGCAGAAGAAAACGCAGATAGTTCCGTTCGTGCGCGACTTTTTTGGCAGCCCAGCGAGCGGAGACTGGAGCTTCTCTACTCTACTGCCGGACTGCCGCGTGGTGAGCGCGGAATTGTTCGTCACCAACGTCAAAGGGAACAGTCCGACGACTAGAATTTCGATGACACAGGGCGTGGATTTTGGGCTGCGCACGCTGTCGGGAGGGCAGCTCTCATTTCAGGTGGAAGCGTTCCTGGCGATTGAGACCGGAGTGACGCCGGACCTGATCGTGGAAAATCCACACTCAGTGCGAGACGTATTCGCGATGATCCGGCAGGCACCAGTGGGCGGGCCGATTCAACTGCAGATTAATCAGAACGGGGCGCTATATTGCTCGCTGACGATAGCCGATGGCGCAACGCTTTCGAACTCGGTGGCGGGAACAGCGCTTCCATCACTGATTTCAGGCGCGCGGCTTAGTCTGGATATTACGATGGTCGGGGCGAGCAATCCGGGCGCGGATCTAACGGTGATCATCCGGCTATAAGTACGTCACACATGCCCGATACCCTCCAGAAACTGAGGCCGGACCGGGACCTGCAGTGCTATTTCCTGAGACCCTCGGCGGCGGCCGCCCTGAGCGCGACGAGTGCGAATGGGTTTACGGTTTCAGGGAGCTGGCGGCAGCAGTTCGACTGGGCCGTCATCGAATGGAACCGCGATAATACTTTTGAACATCCTGCCTTCCGTAACTTCCCAGATGGCAATCTGAGCGGATTAAGCCTGACTTATGATGAGACACGCCAGAATTGTATTCCCATTGACTCAACCTTGTTTGCGATCGTAGATTGGCCGTCACTCAGGATTTGGGCGGAATCCGGCGGCACGGAGACCATGTACAAAGTGCCGCTCAAGGCGCACGCCATGCCTATCGCGGGCAGTTATCAAGCGCCGACGGCGACATTCACACTCCAAGGCTCGGTTACTTCGGGAGACCTGCTACAGCTAGCCTGGGAAGGCGAACACTATATTTACAGCGTGCTGGGATTGGACACGATGCAGAGCGCCGTGCTGGGGCTGGCCGGCGCGATCAACACATTTTCACCGACAATGACAGCCGTAGCCAGCGGCGCACAGATCACGCTGACTTACGTTGGCGTGGGACAAACGGCGGCGACCAGTACGGTAGGCGTGAATGGGAACCGCATCGGGATTTATGGCATTGTCAACGGGGCGCAGACGGAAAGCTGGCAGCCGTGGTTTCAACCGATGAGCGGCGGAACGTCGCCGACCCAGTGGCGGGTCAGTCTTGACTTTTCGGCGCTACATGACGAAAACAACGTGCTGGTACCAATGAGCGCCGTGCGTAAGATGCGATGGACTTACTCGGCCGACTTACAAGCGGGCGGGTATCAGCGGACTGAATTCCAAGCGGTAGTTTCGAACTGGACGGTGAACGGCACCAATACCGGTTATCAAGTTGCGGGGCCAGGGAGCCGGCGAATTGAAGATACGGCGCCGCAAATCGTGTACACGGGAACCTGGGACCTGGGACTTGGGAACTTTTCGGGCGGCACAATTCACCATACGACGACGCCGGGCGATTCGACCGCGTGTACTTACCGCGCCAGCCAGTCGCACCAGCTTTATTTAGGCACGCGGAAGGCGGCGGGCGGAGCGCAAATTACGGTAGTGGTCGACGGCGGTGCGGCGATGACGGTGGATTTGTCTTTGGCGGGTGAAGACATACTGGTGAGAATTCCGCTGGGGACGTTTTCCGGTCAGGCGGCCCACACGGTGACAATTACGCATGCGGGAGCGGCGGGAGCGTCCCTGTACGTCGATTTTCTGGAGCTGGCCGTTTCGACGAGCAGCTTGCCGGTGTTGGCGGCGGACACGCGGATGACGCTGGCGACCGACTGGGACACGGATCATGCGATTGCGCTGGCGCCGGAGAGAACAGCATGGATGATTCATGCGCTGGGATTCGCGGGGCGAGCGAACCATTACGTGGGGGCATTGTGGCACTACGAACTGGTTCCGCAAGGCTACAGTTACGCATCGGGCACTGTGCAATTCGTCACGCCGACGACGGACAACCAGATCACCACGGTGAGCATCGGGCTGTTTGGATCGTCCACTGCGCCCGTTGATATTCAGCACTTGAATCTTTCGGGCGACACGGCGACGACGATTGCAAAGGCATTCGAATTACTGCTGAACAGCGGATACACAGCGGTGTGGGCACAGGCGACCGGGAGCGTGCTGACAATTTACTCGCGGGAGATCGGAACCGCGGGAAATGACGTGACCATAGCGGCGCAAATGGGCGGAGCGGCGCTCACGACCAGCGGAAGCCGGCTGACGGGCGGCAGCGACGGCGAGTGGCGCACGGATCTTACGGCGGTTCCGCGGATGAACCGTGCGGCGCGCGACTGGTGCCGCAGCTTTTTTCAGGCGCTCGCAGGGTACGGGATCGCGGCGACCGGGGCGTTCAGCATGGAGCTGCAGCATGGCGACCCGTCGCCCACGGCGGGAATCGCGCAACGATATCCGAGCGGGAACGCCGTGATGTTGAATACGCCGGCGCTGCAGACGAATTT
>DATLVQ010000851.1:0-10449 GCA_035577325.1 Bryobacteraceae bacterium
GCTGGCACAGGAAAAGATCAACCGCAATATCATCGACGCATATCCCCAGCTCAAAGCGACGGATGCGGCGGCGAAGAACATCTTGATGACAGGCCTGGGTATGCCTTTTCAGCCGTTCCACACCGCGAGTTATGTTCGCGCGGAATTCGGCCCGGAGCGGCAGTGGACGGTTGTGGTCCCAAGAGGCGCCGCAGTGAAATCCGAAGCGCCCGTGCGGTTTGTTTCGGCGGATGCGGTGCGGCCAGGCGATTACGATACCGCGTTCGGCTTCGATGAAGAGGGCCGGCTGGTTTGGCGCTGGACGCATGCGCAATTGGCGCAAGCAGGCACACGCGAGCTGGCCGACCGCGTTCTTCTCCCCGCCCTCAACCCGATTTTCGATACGCTGGCCAAGGAGCCTGGAAACTGGACGGCGCTGCTACGCGCCGGCGTCGTGTACTCTCAATGGGGCGAATTGGACACGGCGGCGGACTACCTGCAGCGCTCGGCGGCGCAGAACCTGGATCAAAACCCGTACCCGTTATACTTTCTGGGCCAGGTGCGCGAGTCGCAAGGTATGCTTGACGAAGCTCGGCGGCTTTATGCGCAGGCGGTGGCGCATGAGTCCGGCCAGCCGAACCCCGCATTCCGCCAGGCGTTGGAGCGCGTGCAGAAATCAAAATGACCGGTTCTATGGGCGCGCAGAAAGTGGCGGGTCAGTTCTTGCACGACGTCGAGGCCTTCAACCGGCGGGCGGCGCAGCTAGGTCACGCGGACATTGAGAATTACTACTGGTATCACACAATCGAATTGCCGCATGGCTTGGTCACGCCGGGTCTCTACGATCTGCGCGCAGCGGTTCCTAATTTCGGTTTTCCGGACGATTTGCGCGGCAAGAGCGTGCTGGACGTCGGCTCGGCCACGGGTTTCTTTGCCTTCGAGTTCGCCAGGCGCGGCGCGCACGTGGTTTCGGTCGAAGTTCCGTCCCTCCACGCGCTCGACCGGTTTCCGGGCCAGGACATCGAACATACGATCGAGAAAATCGGCGAAATGATAGTTCCCAAATCGCTCGGCGGAGTTCGTGACTATGTCAGGAAGTACACGCCCGAACAACTGTATTTCTATTTGCTCGAAGGACCGTTCGAGTATTGCCGCAAGTTGTTGAATGCCCCGGTCGAGCGCTGCTATTCCACGGTCTACGATCTCTCGGAGAGTAAGCTGGGCCGCACGTTCGACCTGGTTTTCATGGGCGACATTCTGCTGCACACGTTGTATCCCCTCAATGCGCTGGCTGCAGTGGCGCCGCTGTGCCATGGAACGCTGGTGCTCTCGCAAACTCTTCCCGATGAGCCGGGAGAGAAGCCGGCGATGCACTACGTGGGCGGTGACAGCCCGGGATCGGATGAAGTCTCCTGGTGGCTGCCCAACAAGCCGTGTATGGTGCAATTACTGAAAAAACTAGGATTCAGCGACGTAATGGAAGTGGGGCGAAATACAGGGGTGCTCAGGCCGTCAGGCTATGAGTACGACCGGGCGATCCTGCATGCGGTGAAATAATTTTCAGACTATTGCTGCTGCCGGTGATCGTTGGCGATGGAGCGGACGATGAACTGCGGGCGCTGTTTCACCTCTTCAAACATGCGCCCCAAATACTCGGCAATGATGCTTAGGCTGAACAGTTGAACGGCGCCCAGCAGCAGCACGGCAACCAGTAGTGTTAGGTAACCGCGTGGAGCGTTCGGAATCACGAAATACAAAACGAGGTAGACCACGATCGCCGCGGCCGCTAGGAACGTGACCATCAGGGCCATGAGCGAAATCAATTCCAGCGGCCGGTAAGAGAACGAAAAAATCCCGCGCTTGGCCCAGCGCACATTATCAAGGAGCGAGTTCGTCGATTTTCCCGCGAAACGAGCGGCGCGCACGTAGGGTACGCCGGTCTGGCGAAAGCCGACCCAGCTTCGCAGGCCGCGCAAGAACCGGTCACGCTCGGGCATCAGCAGCATGGCATCCACCACGCGGCGGCTCATCACCGAGAAATCGCCCGAATCCACGGGCACGTCGATGTAGGAGAGCCGCCGGTAGACACGATAGAAAAGCTTGCGCGCCGCTTCCATCAGCGGGCTCTCGCGGCGCTTTTCGCGGACGCCGTAAACCACGTCGAAGCCTTTGGTCCATTCGGCAACCAAAGCTGGAATGGTTTCGGGCGGATCTTGCAAGTCGCCGTCCATCAGGATAACGGCCTCACCGAGCGACTGCCGCATGCCGCTGGTAAAGGCCATTTGCGACCCGAAGTTGCGGCTATGCGAGATCACGGTCACCCGCTGGTCGCGCGAGGCAATATCGAGCAGAATCTCTTCGGCATTGTCGGGACTGTTGTCGTTGACAAAGATGATCTCGTAGTGGGCCGTGACCTGCGCGAGGACTTCCGTCAGGCGGCGGTACATCTCGCCGACGTTTTCCGCGTCCCGGTAGCAGGCCACCACTACCGAGATCAGTTTGTCGGTCAGCACTGCTCAGCCTTCGCGAGTTGTGCCGCAATCGTCTCCGCCACATGCTCACCGGTGAGTCCGTTCTGCGCGCGCAGATAGGACTGGCTTCCGGTCAAGGGTGCGAATGCATCATTCGCGGCAAAACTGACCAGCGGGCCAAGGAGATGGTTTGCGGCGCACCATTCGGCGACGGCCGATCCGAGCCCGCCGATGCGGCTGTGCTCCTCGATGGTGAACAGCGCGCGTGTTTCTCGCGAGCAAACGTGCAGCGCGGCTGTGTCCAGCGGCTTGACGGTGTGCATGTTGAGCACGCCGCAGATAACTGAACCGGCGCGGAGACGGTCCGCCGCGTCTAGGGCGACGGGAAGAATGTTGCCGGTCGAGATCAGCGTGCAATCGCGGCCCTTGCGAATAGTAATCGCCTGGCCGATCTCAAAGCGCGGCGGCGCGCGATGCACTGCGGGGTCACCCGCGCGACCGATTCGAAGGTAGACCGGGCCACCACGTGCGGCAGCCGCCATGACCGCCAGTTCCGTTTCCGCCGGGTCACCGGGACAGACCACGGCCATGTTGGGAAGCGCGCGCATCACGGCAATGTCCTCAAGCGCGTGGTGTGTGGGACCGTTAGGCCCGTAGCTGTATCCGCCGCCAACGCCCACGATACTCACCGGCAGATTGTGATAGCAGACGTCGTTGCGGATTTGCTCAAGACATCGCAGCGTGGAGAAGGGCGCAATCGAGTAGGCAAACGGCCGCATACCGCCCAGCGCAAGTCCGGCCGCTACGCCGATCATATTGGCTTCGGCAACGCCGACATTGAGAAACCTCCCGGGAAACTCGCCGGCAAACGCGTCGAAGATTTTGTAACCCAGATCGCTGGTGAGCAGCATGATTCGCGGATCGCGACGCGTAGCCTGAGTGAGCCCGCGAACGAACGCCGCCCTCATCCACCGACCTCGGCTAGCGCACGCCGCAAATCATCGTCAGTGGGCGGACGGTAGTGCCATTCGAGGTCATCTTCCATGAACGAGACGCCTTTGCCCTTCACAGTCCTGGAGATCACGGCGGAGGGGAGGCCGGATTCAAACGGCACAGATGAAAGCGCGGCCGCCAACGCTCCCAGATCGTGGCCATCGATCTCTCTCACCGCCCAGCCGAAGGCGCGCCACTTATCGGCGAAGGGCGCCATCACCGCGCCGGTGCGGTCCATGGCCGACCAGCCATTGTAGTCAATGATGGCGACGAGCAGATCCAAGTGTTGGGCCGGAGCGAAGAGCGCTGCTTCCCAAACGCTGCCCTCGTAACATTCACCGTCACTCAAGATCACGAACGTGCGGTGACGCTGGCCGCGGAGCTTCGCCGCGAGCGCGAGGCCGGCGCCCATGGGCAAGCCGTGGCCGAGTGATCCGGTGGCAGCCTCGATGCCCGGCACGCAACGCGGACCGGGATGCTCCGCCAGCCTGCCGCCGTCGCGCGCGTACTCAGCAAGGACGTCTTCGGAAAAAAAACCACGCTCAGCGAGCACAGCGTATTGCGCCATGCAGCCGTGCCCTTTGCTGAGCAGAAGCCTGTCGCGTGCCTCACTTTCAGGATCAGCAGGATCGATCCTGAGCGCGGAAAAGTAGAGCGCGGCCAGAATATCTACGCAAGAAAGGGCGGAGGCAACGTGCGGCGTTTTGCCAGCGTGCGCCATTCGCAAGACTCGAGCACGCACCGCCCGGGCGCGCGCCTCTAACATCGGCACGTCGGCGTCCATCAAGTCTTTACCGGTTTGAAACATCCCACTATACCAAGGTTGCCCGCGTTCCAAGCGATGGTGGCGCGGCCCGGGCGCGAAGCACGGAGCTTCGGAACCAACGAGCGCTTAAGGCCACTCGGCAGAGGCGCGAGGCTGGTCCAGTAGTAAATGGGATAGCGATTGCGCACACCAAAGACGCGGATCATTTCGAAGCCGTTCTTGGCCAGGAGCCGCGCCATAGTGTGGCGATCGTAGAGGTAGATATGCTCGACGTCGATCACCGGGCTTCGCTCGCCCAGCAGACGGTTGGTCCACGCGCCGACATCGTGATGGATGAGAAGAATCACTCCACCCGGCCGCAGCAGGCGGCGGCACGCTTGCAGCGTCTCGTTGGGATTCGCCAGGTGATCGAAGACCTGAAAACCGCAGACGATGTCGAACGAACCATCGGGAAACACACCGGCATTAAAGATATCGTTGCGTATCGAACCGCGCACCTTGGGCGACGCCGCTTCCACGGCATCGCGACTGGGCTCGATTCCGGATACCTCAGCGAAGCCGAAGTCGAGCGCACGCTCGAGGAAAAATCCGCTGCCGCAACCGATTTCGAGGAGGCGGTTTTTTCCCGGCACCATTGGCAGGATCTCGCGCAGATAGTGCGCGTAGGTTTCGCCGGCAAATCCGGCTTCATGCTGGTAAGTCAGCCGACTGTCCGCGTAAAGCCGGCTTAATTTCTCTTCATCGAGCACGGGATCGGAGCGTACCAGGCCACAACGGGCGCACTGGACCATGCGGTAATGCACGCGATCCGGCAGGCGGCGGGCGGAGAAACGATCGCTGGTGAAAGCGCTGTTTCCGAGCGCTTCGGGGTAGAGCGGGCGGTCCCACTGGTCGGTGTCACAGATCGCGCACAGCGTGTGACGCATAGGACTGCGGCTTCCAGGATTCTCGAGAACGACGCCATGCAATTGTCTTCGCGATGCCGGCGGCCAAGCTGGTGGATGCCGTCCATTTGAGCAGGCGGCGGGCTTTGCTGCAATCGGCGAGCCAGATGTCGGTATCCCAGGCGCGTCCCGGCATGCTCCCCCAATTCACTTTTGCGCTCGATCCAGTCTGCTCCATGGCCGCGCGGACGACATCGCCCACCGCGGATTGCACGCCGCTACCGATATTGAACACCTCACCATATTGCAAACGGAGCTCGTCGATTTTGAGGCAGGCATCGACCACATCATCGATATAGACAAAATCGCGGGCGGTTTCGGGCGGCACGGTATCGAGTTGCCGACCCGCGAGACATCGCTCAATCACGGTGGGGACAAACCGCGAGGGCTCCTCGTATGGACCGTAGACGGAAAAGAGGCGGAGCGTGTTGACGGGCCGGTGTTCGGCCATTGCGCGGTGGCCGCACACCAGCGTCTGCGCGCACTTGGCCACGGCATAGTAACTGCGCGGCTCGAGCGCATCGGTCTCGCGCATGGCATGCGATTTGACGCCGTATTCGGAGGAACTGCCAGTATTTACCAGCAGTTTGTAATCGACCTCGGCGGAAGCTTTGAGCAGATTCCAGGTGCCCACCACGTCGGTCAAGATGATGCGATCAGCATCAGTTTCGTCCGGGTATGCTCCGTGAACTGCGAGGTGATAAATGATGCCGGGCGCGACGGCGCGCACGATTTCGCGCAGGCGTTCGGCATCCCGCAGGTCGCCGGTGTGAAAGTGCAGCTTCTCTTCGATGCCGGCAAGGCGCCAGCGATCTGCTTCCGAGCGCACCAGAACGTGCACTTCGCCGCCGAGCTCGACGAGTCTTCGGGCGAGGCATGAGCCTACAAACCCGGTCGCACCGGTGATCAAGAAGCGCTCGTCAGCAAGGTTCATGAGTCGAGAAAACCGATGATAGCATTCGGAGCGGAGTGCCCCCAGTCCCGGGTAGTGCCTGAAATGCCAGCCTGAGCACATCTCGGCGTCTCAGCGTCTCGGTAGAAAACAATGTTGACGGATTAGAGAAGCGAGCACAAAACGGGGAGCGACCCGCGCACAGACGCCGAGAAATCCCACAGTGTACTATGGGAAACCGCATGCGAATTACGGCTCTCAGGACAACTATCGTAGCGATTCCCTTTACGGGCGAAGAGAAGTGGGCGTGGGGAGGCCGCGGCGGTCTTGCCAACGTCATCCTGGAAGTTGAAACCGATGAGGGGCTGGTCGGACTGGGCGAGGCCGGCGGTTACCCTACGCCGGACATCGTGGTGGCTGTGATCCGCTCGCTCGAAGCTCTGGTGGTAGGTGAGAGCCCCTTTCACATCGAGCGGATTTTGAAACGCATGTATGCGGTTGGCGGCTGGCATCACGTGAGGGCTTCGAGCACGGGAATCGCGGCGATCGAAGCAGCCTGCTGGGACATCGTGGGAAAGGCGTGCAATCAACCGCTGGTCAACCTGTTCGGGGGGCCGGTGCGCGACCGTGTCGAGTACATGTGGTACCTGGTGCGCAAGCCTGCGACGCAACTGGCGGCCGACGCGCGCGCGGCGGTGAAGCGCGGATTCCGCACGCTGTATCTGAAAGTGGGCGGTGACCGGCCGGAAGAAGATGTGGAGCTGGTGGCGGCGATTCGCGAAGGCGCTGGGCCGGCTGCGCTGATCCGGGTGGACGCCAACGAAGCCTGGTCGTCTGGCGCGGCCATTCGTATTATCCGCGAACTGGAGCGCTACAAGCTGGAGCTGGTGGAGCAGCCGGTGTCGGCGCGCAATCTGAAAGAGATGGCCTATGTGCGCGGCCAGATCGCCACGCCGGTGCTGGCGAACGAGGCTTCGTGGACGCGGAACGATGCACTGGAGGTGATCGCGAACAACGCCGCCGACGTTATTTCGGTTGATTTTCAAATGGACGGCGGCCTGCTGAACATGAAGCGCTGCGCCGGGATGTGCGAAGTGGCGGGCCTGCCGGTGCTCAAGCATAGCCTGGGCGAGCTGGGCATCGCCACGTACGCCGCGCTGCACGTGATGGCGTCGACGCCGAATTTCCTTTACGCCAACCAGTCGTATGCATCGTTCCTATCGGATGACGTCATCGAGGGTGGCGGGCCGCTACCTTATCAGAATGGCTCGCTGGGCATTCCGCAAGCGCCGGGTGTTGGCGTCAGTCTGGACCGCGACAAGCTGGCGCGTTATGCGGAGCTCTATCGAAAGCAGGGGACGTTCAGTTTTTATCACCAGGATGCGTTGGTGGCCACGCCGTTGATTCCGAAGATGTGAGACGGCAGGTTGACTGGCCGCGATTGCTCCGATTGGACCTTCACAGTTTTGGATGGCGCAGGTGCCAGTCAGTTGAGTCCTGGTAGGCTTTGGCCAAGGCGAGCATTTGGACTTCTCCGAAGACGCGACCGATGAACGTCAAGCTAGTCGGATTTCCCTTCTCGTTGAAGCCGTGGGGTAACAGAAGGCACGGCTGGCCCGTCAGATTCGTGACCTGCGTGTTCAATGTCGCCACTGGATTCGGCGTGTAGTCGGAATAGTCGAAGGGGACGACGTAGACGTCGATATCTGCCATGACGCGCGCCATTTCACGCATGAGGAGGCCGCGGACGCGATTGGCGTCGAGATACTCAGCGGCGGGCAGCAGGCGCACAGCGTTTTGATTAACCACGCGGTCCTGGCGGACCAGATCCGCTGGATGCGTTTGAATCGGGTCTTTTAGCGCGGCGTTGGCTTCGCCCCAAAGTATCAGGCCGGGATCCATGTCCGCGTGGTCCGGCAGGCTTACCTCGCGGAGCGACACGCCGAGCGAGCGCAGCTTTTCTAGTGCCGCGGCGTCGTTGGCATTGGTTTGCGCGGTCTGCCGCGTGTCTGCAAAGGCCGCTTTCAGATAACCCACGCGCAGCTTCCGGATGTCGATCCCGGCGTCCCAATTGAAAGGAACATCCTGGACGGCGAGATCCAAGTCGTCCGGTCCCTGGATCGCGGCCAGCACAAGAGCGCAGTCTTCGACGCCGCGGCACATGGGACCGACTTTATCGAGACTCCAACTCAGCGCCATGGCGCCGTGGCGGCTGACGCGCCCGAACGTGGGCCGCAATCCCGTTACCCCACAGACACCCGAGGGCTCCACGATCGATCCCAAGGTTTCCGTGCCGATGGAGAAACCAACGAGTCCGGCGGCAGTCGCTGATCCCGGGCCGGCGGATGAGCCTTGCGAGCCCATGGAGAGGTCCCAAGGATTTTTGGTTTGCCCGCCGAACCAGACGTCATCAAGCGCGAGCTCGCCGGTTGCCAGTTTGGCCACGAGCACGGCACCCGCGGCATGAAGCCGGGAGACAACGGTGGCGTCTTCATCGATGATGCGTGTCCTGAACGTCGCGGCGCCCCACGTGGTCGGATAGCTTTTGGCCGCGCATAGATCTTTCACTCCCCACGGGATTCCGTGCAGCGGGCCATGATAGTTGCCGGCCGCGATCTCAATGTCGGCGTCGCGCGCCTGCCGCATGGCCAGGTCTTCGGTAATCGTGACGGCACAGGCGAGCTTGGGATTGTAGCGTTTCAGGCGGTCAAGGTACATTTCGGTGAGTTCGACCGATTTCACCTGCTTCGTGCGAATCAGCTCGGCCAGTTGCGTGACCGGCCAGAACGCAACGTCCTCGAGGTTTTGCGGGCGCTTCACAAGGACTGCATCTCCGGCGCGAATTGGACGGCGCGTGCGATCGATCTTCATCCCCGGCACGACGGGGTTAAAGTAGAGCGGCGGCGCAACGCTGTTGACCAAAGGGATGTTGTGCAGCGCTTCGTATTGCGCGAGATTCTGGTTGACGCCTTCCAGCATGGCGTCGAGTTCGCGATCGGTGAACGAGAGACCGACGACACCAGCCGCAACGCGCAGCATCTCTCTGGTGATGCGGCCCGGCTTCTTTTCCCGCACCTGCGCCCAGAGGGCGGCGGGGAAGAGCGCCGATCCACCAAGGCCCGCAAAGCATGACAGGAATGCACGCCGGTCAGCGATGTTCATGAGAATCTCCTGAAGGATACGAGGTTACCAGAGCGAGGGCGAGTTACGACGGTTTTCGGGGATTGGCTGAACCGCCAACTCCATCACACCATCAAGAAATCGAGCGGCTTACCGTTGTTGCCGATCTTCACCGGCCGACCGATGTTACTGACGTATTCCTTTTCGGGATCGATCCCCAGTTTGCGGTAAAGCGTGGCGGCGAGGTCGGCGACCTGTACGGGGTTGTCTTTCACGAACCCGCCTTTGTCATCCGTCGAGCCGTAGACACGACCGCCGGTGATGCCGCCGCCTGCCATGGCAAGCGCGAAGGCACTGGGCCAGTGGTCGCGGCCGCCACCGGCATTGATCTCGGGGGTGCGGCCAAATTCGCCAGTAACGATGACGATCGTGCTTTCGAGCATGCCGCGCTGGTGGAGATCTTCGAGCAGCGCTGAATATGCGCGGTCGAGCTCGGGCAGAAAAGTGTTCTGCAAGAGCGGAAAAATGTTCTTGTGGTGATCGTAGACGTTGAAGCCGCGTGACACGGTCACGAAGCGTACGCCCGATTCAACCAAGCGCCGGGCAAGCAGCACGCCCTGGCCGAGCGAAGTGCGGCCATAGCGGTCGCGCACGTTCTCCGGCTCGTTCTCGATCTGAAACGCCTTCTTAGCCTGGGCGGAGTGCATCAGGGTGAAGGCAGTCTGGTAATACGAATCCATGCTTTCGCTGATGCCGCTGGTATCAAGACGTCGGAATTCGTCATCCACCAGGGCGAGCAGGGAACGCCGGCGGTCCATGCGCGACCAATCCACGCCCATGGGCAAGTCGAGGTCGCGCACTTTATAGCCATCGGCATTCGGATTTCCGGCATTGAACGGGTTGTACTTGGTGCTGAGGAATCCCGATTTCTCCCAGCTTCCGGTTACGGACGGAATCGAAACAGCCGGCGGCAGGTCGGTGCGCGGCCCGAGCTCCTTCGAAACCACGGTCTGCATGGCCGGGAACTGGATGGTGCCGAGCGGCTCGTGCCCGCTGCAAATCAGCGCCAAAGCCGATTCATGCGAGACCAGCTTGTGCGTCATCGAGCGGATAATGACGAATTTGTCGGCCTGCTTCGCCGTCATTGGCAGGTGCTCGGCGATGCGAATGCCGGAGACATTGGTCTCGATGGGCTTGAACTGGCTGCGATATTTCGAGTCGGCGTCGGGCTTGGGATCCCAGCTATCCATCTGGCTGATACCGCCGCTGAGCAATAGATGGTTC
>DATLVQ010000852.1:0-8777 GCA_035577325.1 Bryobacteraceae bacterium
GCTGCACAGGGGCCTCTTGTGCTCCGCCGTCGTGCCCTCCTGGGCAAACCTTTGATCCGACCACCGGCACATGTGTTCAGCCGACGTGCCCTCCTGGGCAAGTCTTCGATCCAACCACTGGGAGTTGCCAGTCCGTGCTCAATACATGCACTCCACAGACGGTGGGCCAGTTCTGTAACGCGGGAGGCGGATCCTCGTCCCCGGGACGGTGCGACGCCAACGGCAATTGTGTAGGGAGCAATTCAGGGCAGTGTGGGGCGTCGTCGGGCTGCAGTGCCTGCGTCACGACAGGAGGAACTCAGCAGTGCACGCAATGTTCAAACGGTCAGCCGCCGGTCAACGGCCAATGTGGGCAGCCCGCAGTGCACCTCATGTGGAACGGTAAGACCGATCCAGCCAAAATTTATATCCGTGTAGGTAGCAATCAATACTCCAACAGCGTGGTTAGCGCAAACGTCACCCCGACTGGTGGCAGCTACCAGTGGACGGTGACATCGACTGGAAACGCCTTGACCCTGAGTTCGAACCCGAGTGATCAAGATGCGAAAGTGGTGGGTACAGCGTCTGGTGGAGCTAAAATTTGCCTTAGCTACACCGCGCCCAATGGTCAAGTTGCGCCTGACGCGTGCACTTCGGCTGTCGTCACGTATCCGATACTGCTTGTTCACGGATTCAATTCATCGGCCGATGCATGGTCGACACTAGGTGCCGCTCTCGGAGGTTTGGGCCTCATCGAGGGGCAACCATTTCTGAGCCCCGACTTCAGCGGCTCAGGCTGCGCGGGTTCTGTTGATTCCGCGGATGTCGATTTCTGCGCGTTCGACTACTCAGGTTTGGTCCCGGACGGCAGCTTTAGCGACCCACGACAAGTTGCGGGGCAGCTTGCCCAAGCCGTAGCAAGCCTCAAATCGTTAACAGGGTCGCCCAAGGTAGTGATTCTCGCACACAGCATGGGTGGCTTGGTTAGCCGTTCGTACATTCAAGAGATGAATGGAACGGACGTGGATCGACTCATCACGGTCGGGACACCGCATGCAGGAACGGTGCTTGCAGATCTGATCTCAAACCCAGACGTTGCCGCAGTGCCGGGTGGTACTGTGACCACTATTCTGCGTGATACCGTAAAGCCGAATAGTCCGGCTGTTAGAGCGATGGCGGCGGACGGTTCATTTATTAGTGCGCTCCAGTCGAGACCATTTCCAGCCTCTACACAGTTCGTTTCGCTGGTCGGTCTAGTAAGTCCGTCATCGTGGGGTCTTGTTACAAAGTGGGTCTACGACGATCTTGTTTCTACTGCCTGCGTTCTTTTACCCGGTGCAGGGACCGCTCAGTTTCCTGCTGCATGCGATGTACTGACAAGTTACCGATCTAGGGTGACGGACTTATTCAATAGTTCAGACGGATTAGTATGGAGCACCAGCCAATTGGGGGGATCGACGTGTTCTGCTGTCATTGGATCCCCGTCATCTTCTGTTCAACACGCTCCCAAGCTAGTGTTGACACTAGGCGACGCATTCCCAGTGTTCAGCGGAGTATTTCCGGTGGTCCCTATAGAAACACAACAAACGGCGGCGTTTCTCGCTGTATTGGGTCTGGATGGTGCTCCTATATGCCCGCGTCCTTAAGCAATAGGGCTTTCGCGAGGTGTGTTGAGGGAATGGGTAAGCATACGCGATCTCAAGTTGCGCTCGGTCTACTGATTTTCGTGGGCAGCGCGGTCTCCCAACCGCTCGGACAGGAGCGCGCTGTCGCCAGACACTTAATAGATGGTTCCGAGTTGACTTCGCCCCTTACCGCTCTTATAGTACACGGCCGCGCCCTCTTTGATGCTAACTGGACCGAAGAGGACGGCGGTGGGCGCCCCTTTACGAAAGGCACCGGCCGTCCTTTGTCCGACCGGTCGCTTCCCCTCACCGGCTCCCGAGCATTCAATCGCATTTCCGCGCCCGACGCCAACTCCTGCGCCGGATGTCACAATGCCCCATACGGCATTTCCGGTGGTGCCGGAGATATCGTGGCGAATGTCTTCGTCATGGGGCAGCGGTTCGACTTCGTCACCTTCGACCCAACTGACAAACTCCCGACGCGCGGCGCTGCCGACGAAGAGGGCGAGGTT
Organism: Bryobacteraceae bacterium; assembly: GCA_035577325.1. Taxonomy (GTDB): domain Bacteria; phylum Acidobacteriota; class Terriglobia; order Bryobacterales; family Bryobacteraceae; genus QHXW01. The sequence continues at coordinate 2,117 of DATLVQ010000852.1, forward strand.
ACCGGACTGGCGACTATGGCGAACCAGCGTGCCACAACCGGACTCTTCGGTGGCGGGTATTTGGAGATGCTGGCTCGCCAGATCACGGAGGACCTTCAGGCGATCCGTATCACGATAAAACCCGGACAGACGAAAGAACTGGTTTCGAAGGGCATCCATTTTGGGAAGCTGACTCTGACGAAGAACGGTGCTTGGGACACTTCGAAAGTGGAAGGTCTGGGCCGGCTCAGTCTGCTATCCACAATTTCGAGCAATCCGCCGAGTCTGGTTATCCGCCCCTGGCATCAGGCTTCGAACGTCGTCTCGATCCGGGAATTCTCGAACAACGCGTTCAATCAGCACCACGGCATGCAATCCACCGAACGTTTTGGAATCGATACTGATCCGGATGGCGATGGCGTTAAGAACGAGTTGACTCGCGCCGACATGACCGCAGTGAGCGTGTTTCAAGCCGCCATCCAGGTTCCGGGCCGCGTGATCCCTCGCAACCGCGACGTGGAAGAAGCCATTCTTCTGGGGGAAAAGCTCTTCGACCGCATCGGCTGTGCGTCGTGCCATATCCCGCGTTTACCGCTCGACCGGAAAGGCTGGATCTACTCGGAGCCAAATCCCTACAACCCTCCCGGCAACCTCCGGATGGGCGAAACCAAGACGCTCTATTTCGACCTCTCCAGCGATGAGCTTCCAGCTCCCAGGCTGAAACCAGACTCGTCCGGCGTCGTGTGGGTGGAAGCCTATACCGACTTCAAGCTGCACGATATCTGCGCGCCTGACGATGCCGAACCCCTGGATATGAACCAGTCCGTGTGGTCGAAGAAGTTCAAGGAAGGCAACCGGCGATTTTTAACGAGGCGACTCTGGGGCGCGGCCAATATGCCAAACCATTTCCATAACGGCATGTACACGACGATGCGGCGGGCGATTCTGGAACACGCGGGAGAGGCTCTCGAGTCGCGGAAGTCGTTCGAAGCGCTTTCCAAAGGGGAGCGTGACTCGTTGATCGAGTTCCTGAAGACGCTGCAAGTGCTCCCTCCAGGTACTAAAGACCGGATCGTGGACGAGAACTTCCATGCAAGGCTCTGGCCTCCCGCGGACAACAAAGTTATATCGGAGCGCAAATGACTCGCGTGTTGTCGATTCTCATCTTCGCGGCGCAACTAGTACTGGCGGAGTCGCCTGTTTCGACTCATCAGACGACCCACGACGGCATTGAGATCGTCGTGTTCTCGGATTTCCAGTGTCCGTACTGCCGTCAATTCGCGCAACCTATTCGTGAATTGATGGCCCAAGGCGTTGACGGTGCCCGGACGACCGTTACGTTCAAGAATTTTCCGCTCGGCTTTCACGCGGATGCGCAACTGTCGGCTCAGGCCGCTTTGGCCGCTAAAGAGCAAGGCAAGTTCTGGGAGATGCACGACCTGATTTTTTCGAATCAGTCGGCGATCAAGCGTGACGATCTGCTGGGCTATGCGAAGAAGTTGGGTCTCGACATGGCGCGCTTCGCAAAGGATCTGGACAGCGAGCGGATCAAGAAGGCGATTGCCAGCGATTTGGCTGAAGGCCAAAAGGTGGGTGTCATCGGTACTCCCACGTTCTTTCTGAACGGCACCGAGTACTCCGGCACGAAATCGTTTGATCAGCTCAAGCAGCTTATTCAGACAGAACACAATCGCGCTCAAGCCTTAGCAGAGATCAAGGACACCTTTATGAGCCGGGGGCCTGCGGGCGCGCCTGTCACCCTGGAATTCTTTGCGGACTTGGAGAGCCCAGTCAGCCGGCCAGCGATGTCCGTCCTCGATGAGTTACAGCAGCGATACCCCTCAACGGTACGCTTGCAGTTCCGGAATTTTCCGCTAGCTTTTCATCCGCAGGCTCCTCTGGCACACGAAGCCGCCATGGCGGCGGCCAAGGACGGGCATTTTTGGGAGTTCGCGAACTACATTCTGGATCATCAGGATTCGCTGCGCGAGCAGGATCTGATTGCATACGCGGGCCGCTTGGGTTTGGAAGAAACCAAGTTCGCCGAAATCATCCGGCAGCATCGGTACAGCCCGCGGGTGGATGCCGACCTGGCCGAGGGCGCCAAGCGCGGCATCAGGGGAAGTCCCGTTATTTTTGTCAACGCCAAACGGATCGATGGCGTTCCGAGCATGAAGACGTTAACCGAGTACGTAGAAACGGAGCTGGCGAAGAGACAGCCGTGAAAGTATGGTTCAGAGCCGAATACCGACGGCAGCAGCGCTGGTCCTGGCGCTCTGCTTCACGGCGATGGGGCAACTGAACCAGAACTGTGTCGTCTCGGTCCTAAATCGAACCGTGACCGTGAACTCGGACGGCTCCTGGGTCCTACCGAACGTTCCTGCCAACTTCGGTCAGGTGAAAGCACGTGCCACCTGCATACAGAACGGGACCACAGTATTCGGAGAGTCCGACTTTTTTCTTGTGCCCGTCAACGGCGCCGCGAACCTTCCTGCAATCACGCTCGGCTCCACAACCCCGATTCCGGTTTCCCTTAGCATCGGCTCGCCAGTTCCATCTTTAACCTCTGTCGGCCAGACCGCCCAACTGACGGTGAGTGCCACGTATCCGGATTTCTCGATCAGGGACGTAACTGCAGCCAGCACCGGCACGAATTACACCACCAGCAACGCGGCAATCGCCTCCATTAGTCCGGATGGATTGGTGACGGCTGTTTCGAATGGTACGGCAGTGATCCAAGCGGGCAACGACGGCGCCTCTGGCATCATCACCATGCATGTCGACCTCGGTGGCGCCTCACACGGCGGGATTCCGGATAGCTGGATCATTGCCCACCACTTGGATATTAACGACCCTGCGCTGCCTTTTGAAGATCCGGACCGCGACGGCCTGACTAACCTGCAGGAATTCCAGAATGGAACCGACCCGAATAATCCCGACACCGATGGCGACGGATTGAACGATGGCGACGAAGTAAACAAATACAAAACTAGTCCTTTATTGGCCGACACAGACGGCGATGTCGTCCCGGATGGCGTCGAAATCAAGAACGGCACGAATCCGCTGGATGCGAGAAGCTTTGACCTGACGAAGGCGATAGCAACATTCAACGTTAGCCCGCCGACTTTCGCGCTGACCTTCAGCACAGTGAATCCAACTGCGTTCGTGCAATTGCATGTGACCGGACTGTTAATTGACGGAAAGACCACAATCGACCTTACCTCGACGGCCAGGCAGACGCAGTATTCAGTGGAGAACCCAGCGATCTGCACTATGGGACAGCCGGACGGCACGATTTTTCCAACGGCCTCGAGTGGGACCTGCAAGGTCACGGTTTCCAACAGCAACAGCTTCTTCAAGGTGACTGTGACGGGAACCATCAGCTCGTTCTCGCCCACACCGCTTGGAACCATCGGCATTTCGGGCGCGATTGCGGTCGACGTATCGGGGAACTTCGCTTATATCGCGGCAGGCGGAAACGGGCTCGTGATCGTAGACGTTACCGATCGGTCAAACCCGGTATTGCGCGGGTCTTTGTCCGGCCTCGGAAGCGCAGTTGGCGTGCGTATTGCCGGCCAGTATGCGTTGGTTGCGGATTCTAACGGCTCCTTGCGCGTCGTGGATGTAACGAACCCGGATGCACCCGCTCTGGTAGCGACGCTGCCAATCACGGGCAATCCGAATTCCCTAGTGGTGCATGGCGGCATAGCAGCGGTGGCGGCGCAAACAGGCGGCGTTTCCATGGTGAATATCTCTGCCCCCTCTGCGCCCGTGGTCTCTGCAACGATCGCACTGTCATCATCGGCGCTCGGCGTCGATTTCGATCCGCAAAGCGGTATCGGCGTCGTCGCGATGGGGACGGCAGGTATACAGGTTTTCGACATCTCGAACCCAACCGCGCCTCGGTTGCGAGGCCAGTTGCCAGGTGGAAGCGTGCAGCGCGTGCTCATCCGGCTACCTGCCGTCTTACTCGCGGATACGTCTCGCAGCGTCACTGCGGTCAGCCTGACAAATCCGGATGCGCCGTATGTCTCTTCCTCAACGCCAAGCAATCTCGGCGGCGCCCCCGTAGATATCGCCGCTGTTGGAAACATAGCGATCACCGCGGACCAGTCCTTCGGCCGTGCCGTCCCGATCCTTGGAGTCTCGGACCCGCTCCTGCCAGCCACGCTCACTTTCTGGACGATCAGCAGCCCCGGTTTCGGCTCTAGCATCGCGATGGATTTCGCCTACGGATACGCTATCATTGCCGGCTCGCTTCGCATCGTTCAGTATCAACAGATTTTCGATGGCGGCGGTATCCCGCCAACGGTCAGCGTCACGACGCCAGCGACTACTCCGACGTTGATCCAGGGGCAAACGATCCTATTTCAGGTAAAGGCCACGGACGATGTTGCCGTAGCGTCGGTGAACTTTCTCGTGAATGGCCAGACGATCTTCACCACTGTCACGCCGCCTTATTCCATACAGTTCACTGTGCCATCGAATGCCACCACGCTTGATTTCGGCGCCACCGCGGTCGACTTCGGGAGCAACGTGGGAACGGCGAAGGATGTACTGGTTGGGGTGATTCCAGATCCGTTGACCACCGCAACCGGGCAGGTATCGAACACCAACAACATTCCGATTCTTGGTGCAACGGTCACAGCCCTTGGCCTGTCTACGACTACGGCTGCGGACGGAAGTTTTGTTTTGCGGGGTTTACCAACAATTCGTGGCAGCATCCTCGCCATCGCGGTTGGCACCGACAATGGCGTCGCGGTCGGCGGTGCGTCGGCTGCGGTGCCACCCGTTCTCGGAGGCGTAACGCAACTAGGGACCATAAAGGTCTTCCAGGGGCCCATTATCACATCCTTGTCGCGGACGCAAGGACTGGCGAACAGCGTCGTTTCCGGCGTAACCGTGACCGGCATCAATCTGCTGAACGCCACCTACGCGGTCAGCCCAGAAAGCTTGGCGATCAACATAACGTCGGCATCCGTTTCGCCAACCGGAACGAGCGCGCTGCTCACGATCACGATCGGACCGAATGTATCAGGTCCATTCATCATCGTTGCGACCACGCCGGGCGGGTCGTCTCCGCCCGTGGCTACGCCAGGCAACACCATCAAGGTTTTCAACTTGTTGCCGGGTGACGACACGGATCACGACGGTCTCACCAACGCGCAGGAGGTTCAGATTGGAACCGATCCGACCAATGCCGATACGGACGGCGACACTTACATAGATGGCCTCGAAGTTCTCTTTGGATCGAATCCGCTAGATCCCAAGAGCATTCCCGTAATTCCGCTAGGGGGTGGCAACGGCATCGTTACACTTTCGATGCTGAATACCATTAACCCGGGCCTCGACCAGTCAACCGCGGAATTCCCGTCAGTGACGCTGTCTTTCCTGAACACGATCAATCCCGCCCAGGATCAGGCGACGCCGGAGGTACCGTCGGTTACGTTATCCTTCCTGAACAGTATCAATCCCGGTCAGGAACAGTCGACCCCTGAGCAGCCATCGGTTACTTTGTCGTTCCTGAACACCATGAACCCCGGGCAAGATCAGTCGACGCCCGTCCAGCCGTCAGTGACGCTGTCTTTCCTGAACTTAGTTAATCCTGGCTTGACTCAGCCGTCATTCTTTGAGCCTTGGGTGATTTTCTCGGCGTTGAACACGCAACAACAGGCGACGGCTAACATCCTGTCTCCCAAGTTCACTTATAGATCGGTGACCGGCGAACAAGTCCCTTGGGATGGACCGGTATCGCGGATGGCGCTGCGTCTGCTCGGACCGACAGTCGAGGCACGTCGGCGGCTAATGGCTAGCTTCACCGGGCTCGATAGCGATGGCGACGGTTTGCCGGATGCCCTCGAAATCATGCTGGGGTCGGATCCCCACAAAGGCGATAGTGACGGCGACGGTCTTCCGGACGGCGTTGAATACCTCCTGAAAGGCGATTGGTACAGTGCGCGACCCGGTGATGACAATGACGGAGACGGGCTCACTAACATCGAAGAAGTTCGCCTCGGCACTGACCCGTCAAGGGCCGATACCGATGGCGACGGAATCTCCGACGGAGAGGAAGTCATGCGTTATCACACCGATCCGCTCCGCATGGACACGGATGGCGACGGCTTCCCCGATGGATTGGAAGTTGCGCTTGGGACCGACCCGCTCGACCCGCGAAGCGTGCCGTCGCCGCTTCAGCTTATTCCGTCAACAATTTTCACTAAACCTTTTACGATCTATAACGAGAAACCCAACCAAACTGCGGCTGTACAAGCGCCGCACAAGAACATTGCACAACAGGGAGTACATTATGCGCGTAAAAACTAACTCTTCGCGACGGGTATTTGCCGCGGCAATTCTGGCCGGTGCGCTTACGAATCCCGCGCTCTGGGGACAGACGTTCGACAGCAAATCGACAGGAACCGATGGTGCTCTGGCGTTCCCGAACGCCAAGCCCGGCGATTTGATTCTCTTTAATCCTGCCGACCCGACCCAGTTCCCTAATGGTGTTGACCCGGAACACGACAACGTCTACAACTTCACGACCATCACGATTCCACAGGGTGTGACGGTTAAGTTGACGGCTCAGATCCTTGGTGGGCCAATCTATTGGTTAGCGAACGGTGCCGTTGATATCGAAGGGACACTTGATTTGAGTGGGGCTCCGGGCTATCCGCGGACCAAT
>DATLVQ010000853.1:0-8659 GCA_035577325.1 Bryobacteraceae bacterium
CTGAAGGTGAGAGTCCACGTTGTCGAGCGCTATCCGGTCGAGGAAAAGTTCTACGAGAAACGTCAGACGGTGGCACTGGAAACGATCGCCGTGGAGCTCAAGAATAAGAAAGAGAAACACGAGTAGCGGAAGCAGAGCCAAAAGAGAAACCTGGATGAGCACTACGCTTTTGGCTCGTCCGGAGATTAAGCGTAGAACCTAACGGGTCTGGGAAGGATCATGCCTGCCACTGCACCTGTGTTTCCGCTACGGCCCGCATTTCCCAACGGCGACGATCCGGAGACTTTCCAGATCGACGCCGTTAACTCGCTGATCCGGAAGGCTGCGTATTTTACGATCTTTACGGTACCCGATGCTTCCCGGCCCAACGTACCCATCTTCTCACCAGACGGGCAGATGATAGGCGTCGAGGTAAACGAAGAACTGCACCGCTTTGACATTCGCTCAGCGATGCCGCAGCCCGGTGAAGGTATCCGCGTCTCGAACCAAGTCGGCGAGCCTATCGCTAACGTGCACATTCGCTGGATGCCCTGCCCTGATGACTTCGAGGGTGCGCCGGGCAAGACTCCGCCACCCACTCCGCTGGACCCAACGCGCTCTCAACGATTCATCATGCTAGACGGCAGCATGCGGTTTCGTGACCGCGATGAGAGCGGCTTCCTTGCCTTCGGAGCCGGTCGCACACTTCCCATGCTCGTCGACGGCGCGCCGCAATTGGGAATCGGTTCGGTGATCGAAACGCTGGAAGGCTTCGGCAAGTTGCGCGGCCTTGAGGGAACCAACATCGTCAACGGCTACATCAATCCGCCCAATGGTCTTGTTCTCAGCTTCATGCTGCGTTTCAGCGATCCGTGCCAACGGCTGTTGGCCTCGCGCGAGATCAGTCCTATTGAGCCAATCCAGCATCCGGCTCCGGAGACGGTCATACTCGCTTTCCTCGGCGAAACCGACCGCGACACTGGCACTCTCAACCTATCGCCCGACGGTCGGGTGCTCGGCTACAGTTTAGTGGAACGGCTGCGGCTGGTCCACATTTCGTTCGACACCCAGACCCGCCATGGGATGCGGTCAAGTCTAATTGAGGGTCCGGTCGTCGGCTCGTTTTGTTACACGAGTCACTTCAACCCACTTGATCCCCGCCCCCTTTTCCCGATCTATACGACCCGCGGCAGCCTTCAGTTTTTCGATTCTCAAGGCCGAGTCACGGGCGGCATTCACGTGAACATCGAAGAAGGCCGCGCATTCCGCACAGAACTGCCGGGGGTCCCAATGCCAGTGTTCCGGTTAGGCGGGCTTGGCCCGCTGGGCGCCGGCTTCGGGCAGTTCGCCGGCGCGACAGGCATGATGACTCTCAACGCTTGCGTCAGCGCGTTTCCGCCGACGCGATCGAGTATGTATGAGCTGCGCATCAACGACCGCGACGGCCGGTTCCGCGCGTCGTTCCGAGACGCCTGGATGTAAACGTGGATTTTCTATGAATGGCGCTGCCGCACAAACGCTCGTCAGAGAGGCCGAACAGGCCCTTGAGTCCGGAGTCCGCCTGAAGCAGTGGTTTCAGCAACTCGATGCCTCGGGTGAGCTCACAGACAGGTTCGGGCTGCGACGCAGTTTCAATCCACCCGGTAACAGCTATGGATTCTTCGACGTGGCGCCTCTCGGGCCGCATGGCCTTACGGTCTTCGGAGTGGTTCAGGAGGTGCGATTCGACACGCTCAAGGCCGGCTCGCCTCTGCGCTTACGCGACGAAATGCGGGAATTTGTCCTGCGCTACTTCATGCGAGTCACCGATTTCAGACGCCCCGACGCCTACGCCGGTGCGCGCCGGTGCATGCGCCAGCCGGTCGAGCGCGTCGGCTTCGGCTACTCGCAGCACTTCTATAAGCTCAGCGCTACTGGCGAAATCGGCGAGTTTCCTCTTGAGGTGAAATTCGAGATCATCGACCTCCGCGAGTTGCTGTGGAGGTACGACTGGATCGTAGTCCGGGTCGACCTGTTCGACTTCGATCTGAGTTTCCAGCCTTTCGGAGATGGGACGCCGAGCCTGCGTTTGCCTCTGCCGGAGTCCAACTACCTCGTCCTGAGCCGGCAATTCATCTCCGATGACACCGAAGCTCACGACGGTGCCATCGGCCGATTCGGTCTCGGGTATGCCTTGGTGAAGAATCCCTTGCCCTCGCGTCTGCTCGCCTATGGACCTGGTGAATTCGACGCCGGATTCCAGACCATCGACTTCACGGTGCTCCCCAACGGCGAAAGTCACGTGCGCATGATCTTCGTCGTCAACCGACCGCGGAAAATTCTCAACCTGCCGGTGGATCCCGTCTTCACCTTCATCGACGCAATGAACCTGTTGACGGCGGGTGCCGCGGCGCGCCTGTTCTGTGTCTCGCATCGCGAGTTGGAGATTGGTTTCATGGTGCAACATTTCAAACAGCACTACGACATGATCGTCGGGGCGCTTTCCACCTGGAGCCAGTTTTCGGACTGGCTCGACGAAGACTCGCTACCGGAGTGGGTCAAGCGCGGCGTGTTGGCGTGAGCAAGAACTTCGGGCTTGATAAGCATCACGCGATTGTCCTATCCGGCGGAGGAGCCAATGCCGCCTACGAGGCTGGAGTCGTCAGGGCGCTCACCGCGGGCGCCTGCGGCGTCACGGGCTATCAACCTCTCGAGCCTGCTATTTACACAGGGACATCCTCTGGCGCTTTCAACGCCGCCATCCTCACTTCCTGGTCCGACTATCCCGCCGCCGCCGCGGCCGAATATTTGGAGCAACTGTGGCTCAACCAGGTGGCATGGGGACCGGGACGATGCGGCAACGGCTTTTTTCGTATTCGCGGAGACCCGCGGCGACTCTTCGACCCTGGCTGCGACGTCGATCGAGCGGACGAGGCGGTGGAAACTCTTGAAGACGCGTTGCATCTCAGCCGCGACATATTCCGCCATGCTGGCCAATTCGTCGGCGCCGGAGGGTCACTCGGCCGGCGGACGTTGAGCTTGGTCGACCTTAGCATGTTCATCAGCCGCGGCCCGCTGAAACACCTACTCGATGGCGCCCTGCGGCCCGCCGTCATCCGCGACTCTTCCAAGGTCCTCCGCATCGCCGTTACCGAGTGGACGCGCGGGGAACTGCGGATCTTCCACAATCAAGACATGACCGACGAGGCCGCGGTGTTTATCGTTCTTGCTTCCGCCGCGATTCCCGGCTTCTTCCAGCCGGTTGAGCTGGGAAGCGAGGTCTATGTAGACGGCGGCGTGGTGATGGACACTCCTCTGCTTCCCGCCATCCAGGCCGGCGCCGAAGTCGTTCATGTGATCTATCCGGACCCCGAGGTCGCTAACATTCCGCTGGAGGCGATCCGCAGCACGTACGGCTCGTTCGACCGTACGCTCCTAATAGGTAAGGCCAGGGTTATCAATCAGGATATCGATACGGCGCGCAGGATTAACGAGGGACTCGATTTGCTGGAACGGTTTCGAACCGCCGGCTTCCCGGAAACAGTGGAACGCCGCGCGGTCCTAGCCGCCGCACGCTCGATCGGCCAGGCAAGAGCTCCTGAAGTGGCTTATAAGCGACTCTTAATCCACCGCTACCACCCTTGCGAGGACTTCGGTGGCATTGCCGGCGTGCTCAACGCGGACAACGAGCGTATCCGCAGTCTAATTGAGAAAGGCCGCGAAGACGCGGTGAACCACAATTGCATGCAGGCCGGATGCCTCCTGTGAAACCAAGGGTTTCGGTGCGGGTTTCGGAGTCGGCATCCTGGTACTAAATGCACACCGCTGCAGTTGTTTGGCGGCCTCCGCAACAGAAGACTGAGAGGGGGTCGCGCAAGCGGAGAACAAGGGTAACTGTCGCCGATTTCCCTTTTTTGAGCATAACGCCTTCTGACGTTCGAAGATGAAAAAATGTCAGCGCCGGTTGAGCATTCTATGACCGACACTGACACAGAATTGTGAGGGCGCAAGAAAAAAACCGAGAGGCGAACCGCATCGCCGTACGACGATGTAGATAATTTTGTAACTCAAGATTCCCCAATGTTCCACAAGGTTCAATAGCCCACTTCGGCAGTTTAATTTGGTCCACCCTAAGTTGTTGATTTATTGGGCGAGGCGGTTTTCAGCCTCGCCTGGTTTTCGTCCTTATATATATAAACGGTGGTCGAAGCTGTGGGAATGTGGGAATCGCGGAGCGATTTCCAAGGACGGTGGGAAGGGTGGAAAACCTGATCTTGGTTTTCCAGGCTTTCCACCGTACCGTCATTTCCATAGCCGGGCCCTGTTAGTTTGCTTTGGCTCCCTTCTTCTTCTCCGCCGTTCGGCGGAAACGATAAGATTCCGTGCCGATCTCCAGGATATGCGCGCGGTCGGTGATGCGATCCAGCAGCGCTTTGCAGGGTCGCACGTTCGGAATCACCTGCGTCCACTCGGAGAATGGCAAGTTGGTCGTTAGCACGACAGCAGGCTTTCTCTGCTCGTTCAGCCACGACCTGAAACAGGAATTCGGCGCCGACCTCAGCCAACGGCACGTATCCTACTTCGTCGATCGCAATCAGATCGTACCGGCTCCATCGCGCGATCACGCGCCAAAGTTGTAGCTGATGCTTGGCCTCCACCAAGTTCGTTGACTAGCCCGGCAGCGGTTGTGAAGCGGACGCGCCGCTTTTGCCGGCACGCGGCCACGCAGAGGCCGGTCAACAGATGTGTCTTGCCGGTCCCACATTCACCAATGAACAGGACCGGTTCCGCACGATCAATGTAGCCACCCTCGGCCAGATCGCGCATCTTCGCCGCGTTCACATTCGGCGATTGTGTGTAATCGAATTCCTCCAGCGTCTTCATGCGCGGCAGATGCGCTTCCCGGATTCGGCGCTCGATCGTGTTCCGTTCGCGTTCTTCTACCTCGGCCAGCAGCAATGCCTCCAAATACCCGATGTGATTCTTCTTTTCTCGGATAGCTTGTTCGGCCAGCGTGCCGAACTGCGAGGCGATCATCGGCATGCGCAAGGTTTTGCAATGGGCTTTGATCGTGGCTTCCTGCAACTGCACCATCTGGTTGCTCATTGTGCCGCTCCCGTGTTGAGCAGCCGGTCATAACTGGTGCAGGGTCGGCTAGGCCGCGTGTAGCGCTCCAGTCGACCAACGTCGATGGCCTCGCAACTGGTGTGCTGCAGATCCTGTGCGTTCAGCAGGTGCTGGACGGCCGCGCCATCGTAGCATCGGTTGGCCAAGGCCGATTCGACGGCCTCTTGTAGCTTATGATGACCATGCTTCTGGGACAGCTTGAGCAGATCGATCATCTGCCTGGTGCCGCCTTGCTTTCCATGACGGCTCGATGAGCGCTTGCCAGATCTGATCGAAGCTCGGAGGCCACAGACCGGCGTGAAGGTACCCATCCTGCAACACACCTGGCTCATGACGGCGGCAATGAGCCAGGCGAGTCCACCCCTTATGACGTGGTTGCACTCGCCAAACGACATCCCGAGGTGCAGTTCGTGAGCGTACACACGGGAGGAGACTGGGAGCGCGGCGTCCGCATCATTCGCGACACCAAGAATGTGTCGGCCGAGATTGCGGCATCAAATCCAACGTCAGGGTTCGTGGAGATGGCGGTCACTCGACTCGAACGAAGCTCATCTTGATTATCTTCGTATTGGACATCCTCGAACCCAAGCCGCTGCAGAATCTTGTCGCGTCCTTAAGGCCGATGTCTAGGGCCATTTGTGGCGATGGCGCAATCATCTTTTCTAAGATACCATCCAGATCCATTCTTGTACTGTGGTCATAAAATCGGAGCTCAATCAACAGGGTGCAAAGGCAGCCGCCAGAGCCGCCAAGCGAATGAAGTTCTGCTCGCCCGCTGACCATCGCACCCCTCGGCGGACTAAGCGAAGCGTGTAACGGATATTTGACGTTTTGGTTAACTGGGTTCAATCCCCATAAGGAATCGCCACGAGTGATTCTGTATAGTTCGCCGTAGTCGGTCTTCCAAACTCCGACGGGAGACTCCAATTCACCCGAGCGCTCAAGCACTCGTCGTTGCGCAGCAATCAGATTGTTCGGGTGGGAAAAAACACTAATTTGCCTATCCTCAGCCTTGAAGGACGCTACCTGTTCGTATAGCTCGGCAGCAGCGACACGATTTGAGAGAGCTCGTCCCTTTTCCCATAGCAGGAAATGCGTGTCGGCGAGTCGTTCGGCAGCTTGCCATAGCGAGGGGCTAAGTTTTTGACTTATTGTTAGGTGTCGCGCTGCCTCTTCGAGGCTTGCCATTCTGAAGAGCACTTCGCCCATGGCAAAGTGAAGCTCAGCATTGAATTCGTCGGTACGTAACAACCTCTTCGCTTCTTCCACGGCCTCACCCAGCATTTCGCTATCGATATACCGCCTGAGCTTCTCGAAATTTAGTGGGACCTGGATGCTAGCCTGGGTAATTGGTGCTGGCGCTTCTCTGCTGACAGGCGGCGTTTCTATAGCGTGCAGAGCGGAGATCGCGTTAGTTAAGGCAGCCATCGAATCTGTCGCGACCATCGTTACCCGAGGCCGCCAATTGTTCGCTAATTCTGTAGCCTGAGCGATCTGTGAAGGTGTCATCTCCTTGGCAAGCTCATCGCGTAGCTCGGAGGCCTTCGGGCCTTCCGGCAATGCGAGGGTGATCCACATGTAGGCTGTTACGACGTCCCTGGAGACACCCTGACCCGTTGCATACAGGCCTCCCAGCATCAGTTGTGCATCTACGTTTCCTTGCTGCGCCGCCTTATCACACCATTTGGCAGCTTCTGAGTCGTCTTGATGCACGCCCCGATTCGCCACGTACATGCCGCAAAGACTCGCTTGGCTATCTGTGTGGTTCTGCTCTGCGGCTTTGCGGTACCAATAAGCTGCCTCGGTGTAGTTCCGTTTCAAGCCGGGACCACCATTGGCGAATAGCCGACCGAGGCCGAACTGTGCCTCCACAGAGCCCTGTTCGGCCGCCTTCCGGCACCAGTTGGACGCTTCGGCATAATCCTGTTTCACGCCATGCCCGTTTGCGTAAATCATCGCAAGATTTAATTGCGCCGCGGCGAGCCCGTGTTCAGAGGCTTTCCTATACCATTTGGCTGCCGCGACGTAGTCCTGAACAACGCCTGTCCCGTTTTCAAAAATGACGCCAAGACTGAACTCCGCTTGAGGAAAACCCTGCTCAGCGGCTTTACGGAACCATCTCACGCCCTCAGCAGGCTGTTGTGATAATCGGAATACCTGGCCCACGAGAAACTGGAGGCGGGCGTCTCCATTTTCAGCCACGGGAATCCATTCTCGAAGAGCCGTTGCGTAATCCCCGCGTTCGTATGCGCGCAACCCGCTGTCCACGTCAGCGCCAAACGCGATGAACGATACTGCGAGTAGTGAGGCCATCAACAGTCGGCTGCGCATCGGAACCTCCCTGTTGGCAGCGCAGGACTTCCCAAGCCGAAGCAGGAACACTTCACAGCCAACTCTCATCAGCACTCTTGTTATAACCAGTATGGTTAAAGCCAGAGTACCCCCAAACTGCTCTTGGTGCAAGACATCCAAAAGCAGATCGGAGCCAAGATTCGAGCACTCCGAACGAAAAAGGGGTGGTCGCAGGATGTCTTCGCCGAACGCTGCGGGCTTCACCGAGCGCACATGGGAGAGATCGAACGGGGGGAGAGCAATGTGACGGTGCAAACCCTCAAGATCATCGCCGACGCGCTGGGCGTGCGCATCCGCGATCTGGTTTCAGAGCTGTAGGAACGGTTCAGCGCATTCTGAAGACTGGCCGCCCCTCGCGGCGTGTGGGCGTGGCGGCCCGCGAACAGATATAGTGCAGGGCCAAATCTAACAATGGCGCTTGGCATATCGACGGCTACTCATTGACACTCCTTCATACCGGTGATACTGTTCAAGGCCGTAAGACTCTGAATGTTTCTCTGGACTGCGAATAACGGCTTGGCTAAACATTCCCTGTCGTGCTGTCGCGCCCAATACTGGAGCACGACAAAAGTGAGAGGGGTCCAATGATGAAGTCTGATAACGCCCCACTCAAAAGAACGGGGGGTTCCACTATGCGCCGCTGCTCCACTCTGTTACTGCTGACTGCCACGCTTGCAGCAATTCCAAAATGCCACGCTACCACGACCCTCAGAATCTTCAGCAGCGTCGTCAACTACACCACGAACCAAATCCAGGTTAACGGCCAGAATTTCAGCCCGTCAGGCCTCGCGCCGGCGGTTTATTTCGCAACCACCAAGCTGACGCTGGTTGCCTTTTCTAACCAGCAGATCAAAGCAACACTCCCCGCCGGATTTGTTGCAGCCACGTACAGCCTCATTGTTGTCAACAGCAGCAGCCAAGCTGCCACATTCGATGTGACTCTTGGCGCTGTCGGCCCCTCCGGTCCTCCAGGTGCTCAAGGCCCGCAAGGAATACGGGGATTGCAGGGGGCACAAGGCGCCACAGGACCAGCCGGGCCGCCAGGGCCAGCCGGGTCACCCGGACCACCCGGAATGCCGGGGCCCGTGGGACCAAACAGGTTGGCAATCGCGCTTTTACGTTGGTATACAGCCAACCAGACAGTCAGCTTCAGTTTTACTGGCAATCACCCGACGGAGCTGGCTTTCGACGGTTCGAACATGTGGGTGGTCACACAAGGATT
>DATLVQ010000854.1:0-4331 GCA_035577325.1 Bryobacteraceae bacterium
GGGTTCATTCATCGACGCGGAACTGCTAATCAAGGGCAAGTTGCACGGATTCAAGATCGTGCAATTCGGCGTAGATTATTTTCCGCGAAATCGCGGCACCTCCACTCTGGCCAGTCCAGACGTGATCTTCAAGATGATCCGGGAACTGGTTGCATTCCGGATGAAGATGCGACACGAAATCCGCGCGGCCCGGGTCTCCGAGGCTTGAAACAGCTGATTGTTAACGCGGATGATCTTGGACTGACGCCGGGAGTCAACCGAGGGATCCTGCGGGCGTTTCAAGACGGAATCGTAACGAGTGCCTCGTTGCTTGTGACGGGAAGTGCATTCGAGGAAGCTGTCGCGTTGGCTCGTCAGAACCCGGAACTGGATGTTGGCCTGCATCTGACGCTGGTGGAAGAGCGAGCCGTCCTGGGGCGCGAGATCTTACCGACCCTGGTTGATGAAACGGGACGGTTTCCCCGCACGAGCGGTGAATTTTTCAGACGCACCTTTCTCGGACGCATCAGCTGGGATGAGATCGAGCGTGAGATCGCGGCGCAGATCGCGCGTTTTCAAAAGACAGGACTGCGACTTTCCCATCTTGATAGCCACCAACATCTCCACATGTTCCCGCCTGTCTTCCAAATCGTTAGGCGGCTTACCCGCAGGATCGATAATGTTTGGATTCGCAATTCTGCTGGCCCATGGCGAAAATCGCCAGGTATCCTAATGGGACGGTGGGTAAAGCAGCTTGGTTTGAATCTGACATGTCTGTCAGCGCGAGGTTTGCACGGCCCGCCCCTGCCGCAAATGCCGGATGGTATGTTTGGATTCGACGTCAGTGGGTGTTTAACTCGCTCTGCGCTCGAACAAATACTACGAAAAATTCCCGACGGCCTGTATGAATTGATTTGCCATCCCGGCGAAGGGGACAAGGAGACCTGCAGGCAATACCGTCACTGGGGCTATCGGTGGGCCGAGGAACTGGAGGCCTTGACGGCGTCTGAAACACGGCGTCTCCTCCAGGAACAGAAGATCGCACTGACCTCCTTCGCGCAGGCGCAACAGATCGGCCCGCGCTAGAGTCTTAAGGCTTGTGAGCCGCCTATGCGCCGACCAGGTACGCACGGCGAACTAATCGCGAACTTTATGGAGCGGCCATCGATAAGATCGACAAATACATTTGCGTTCCGCTCATGGATCGAACGCGGTGCAAATTATCTCGAGATGCCCCGCGCTGAATTCATGGCCGCCGCTGGCCTGTTTGCCCTCATGATCGCGTTCAAGCTCGTGAACATGGTTCGCTACCGGTTCGACACCGACGAATCGCAGCACATGCACGTAATCTGGGCATGGGCCCGCGGGTTCGTGCAATACCGGGATATTTTTGACAACCACATGCCCCTTTTCCAAATCATGTTCGCGCCAATTTTCGGACTCATCGGAGATCGACCGACCATTCTTTACTGGATGCGATTCATTCTTTTGCCGATGTACTTTGTGGCAGCTTGGTGCACTTACCAGGTGGGCGCCCGGCTCTTCTCGCGTCGCGTCGCCGTGTGGGCGGTTCTGCTCGCCGGTTTTTACCCCACTTATCATCTTACTTCATTCGAATTCCGAACAGACAATCTTTGGGCGCCAGTTTGGTTGATGTGTGTCGTCGTTCTGATCAGCGGGTCCATGAATGGACGGCGAATGCTAATCGCAGGATTGCTTCTCGGGTTTTGCTTCGCGATTTCGATGAAATCGATGCTCTTGTTATTGGCGGTCGTGGCTGCCGGATTTATCGCGATGCGGTTGGTGGGCCGCGAACAGGTGATTCAATCGTGGAGCCAATGGCTTCGCTGCGGAGCGATATTTCTTGGCGCAGCCGCCCTCGTCCCAGTTCTCATCATGATATTCTTTGCGCTCAAAGGCATTTGGCACGATTTCCGTTATTCCGTTTTTACTCACAATTTTCTGCCGCACGCCGACGCCGATCATCCCCCATGGATGATAATGATCTTTCCGATCGTTTTTCCCTTCATAGTTTATTTTGCCAGGTTGATCGCGTGCGCGACACCCGATCGCGCGCTGGCTTTTCGCCGCTCCTTTGTCTTCCTCCTCTGCGGTTTCTATTCCACCGCTCTCTATAGCTTTTGGACATTGATTACGCGGCAGGATTTTCTCCCTTATTATCCACTCGCATTCGTTTTCGGCAGCGCCGCGGTCCTGGCAATCTCTGAAAGCGAGCCACTCCTGTCGCGGCTCTCGCCTCGCCTGCGCCGGCTGCCTTGCGTGGTAATTGTTCTATTTTTTGCCGCCCTCCTGGCGCGACCTTTTTGGGTTAACGGGGCGAAAGCTGAAACCGAACTTCTGCGCGACGTTCTAAAGCTAACCAAGCCAGAAGAGTACGTTTTCGACTGCAAAGGCGAGACGATTTTTCGGCAACGCTGTTTTCGTCCAATCCTCGAGCCGGTGACACTAGAACGGATTGAGCGCAATCTGATGGTGGACGACGCGGCGCAACGATGCGTTGAAACCCGGACCTGCCTGGCTGCCCCGGCTGGAGGTCGGACATCGTGGTCTGCGCGCCTGTTCGTTGCGCGAAATTACCTACCGGTGAAAGGCTGGGTGCGTGTGGTCGGCGGCTATTTGAAAGAATCGCGTGCGCGATCCGGCGCGCTTGAATTCGAGAGCGTGATTCCCGCATCATATGACATCGTCGCACGCGAAGGAATTGTTAGGGGAATTTTGGATGGCCAGGAGTACAGCGGTGCGCGCTTTCTCGATCCCGGAAAACATTTTTTCATGCCAACTACGCCCGTGAGCGGTGCTCTGGCCTTCGTCTGGGCGCGCGCCATCGATCTGCATTATTCCCCCTTCACGTTTGTCCGGCCCAAATCGCACGCGAAATGGCCGATAGACCTAGAGAGCACGTGGTGATGGCATTTGCGGCTGGTCGTGCCTGTCCCTTATATGTTAGACGATCTCCACGGATGTCGCGAAATTCGATTCGTCGTCGCGCCTGATATTATTCGCGCCGCATCCCGACGATGAAGCGCTCGCATGTAGCGTCATTCTCCAGCAAGCGGTTCGTGCTGGAGCGGCCATTCGCATTGTCTACGTCACAGACGGGGATGACAATCCCTGGCCGGACCAAGCGCTCGAAAGAAGATGGAGCCTGAGCCCATCGGATCGGTTAACCGTTCTTTTGCGATGCTTAGAACTTCTTGATCAATCGGACATACCAGAACCGTCCCAGGTTATCATAGGAGAAGCCTGGGTAGCCGGTGGAATTGCCAGTTGCTTCTTGCCCAAACTCCTTGGGCGGGTCCTCGCCAAATATATTGTTCACACCCACGGTGATGGTGGAGTTGTTCAGGATATTCTTCCAGCATGGCATGGCGTACGGAACCGGCGGCGCTTCCTTCTCTTTGCCCACCACTTCCTTGCCGCCCTTCGAGTACCCGGGCACCGGCGCAGCTTCCACCGGAGGGGTGAAGATCAGGCTGTAGGAGAGCTGCGCGTCTGTGAACCAGGTCGGATGCACATAGTGCTGCTTAAAGAATCCATCAGGAACCTTACCAAAGAGGGTTTCCCAGAATCCATCAATCAAGTGTACGGTCGCGTTGAAATCAATGTTGTGCCACGTCCAGTCAAGGTTGGTCATTCCCTTCCATTTGTACCAGGCATCGCCGCCGGTCGTCTGTCCGAAAAAGGCGCCTTCGAACCAATCGTTGTTGGCGCGACCGGCTACTTGGTACGCCCTTTGTCCGGGGAATTGGAACACGAACTGATCCAGATAACTCACCCGAGTCAACCAGGTCCATGTCCCTATGCCCGTCTCCAGTTGGTACTGAAGGCCAAGATCAACCCCGCGCGCGTTCTCACGCCCACCGTTTGTAAAAGGACTTTGGACCCCATTGAAAGAGCCGGACGGGTCGAATAGAGCCGCTGGCCCAGTCGCCGGCGGCTTCGCTGGACTCACCACACCCGGAACAACGCCGTTGTTATATCCGTTAATTATCTGCTGAGGAGAAAGGAACACTATAACGCCCGTCCGCTCCACATCCCACAAGTCAACCGTCAACGTCGCAGTTCCCCACTTCGGCGGAATCCACTTCGGCGTATAAACAAAGCCTCCAGTCCAGCTTCGGTCATGTTCTGGCGAGAGATTTCGATTGGGGGTCTCTATGACGGTTGTTTCCGGATTGCTCGTGTCCTGGAGATTACCCGGCGTATGGGGCACCCCAGGGGCAAACCCGACAAAGTGCGTTGGTGCCAGCGCGGAAACTTGAGGTCCATAGAGCTGGCCCATCGAAGGTTCAAGGAAGCCTTCACCCCAGGTGCTGCGGATGGTAAGCGAA
>DATLVQ010000855.1:0-2064 GCA_035577325.1 Bryobacteraceae bacterium
AGGGCGATGACGCCATCGCAGCCGGCAGCTTGATAAGCAGCGGCGCCGTCCAGAACATTTTGCTCAGTGGGATTGGGATCGACCTTGGAGAAGACGGCGGCCTCAGGCGTGAGAGCGCGCACGCGGGTGAACATGGCGGTGCGCTCGATGCCCGCGTCGGTGACGAGAAGCGGGCGGCGGACATTCCGCTTTTTCAGCTCGTCAGGCAGGCGGCTGACGGAGCCTGCGCCGAAGACGATGGTGGTGGGGAAAGAAAAGGTGGAGAGGTTCATCAAGAGGCCAAAATAGCATAGGGCGTGATTTGATCGGGCTTGGCGCGAGTTCTTGCCGGCTGGACCGGCTGAAAGCCGGTTGGCAGGTTAAAGCCTGCCCCCTAGATGACTCGAAGAGATTTGGCACCTGGGAAGAGCTGTCAGATGGATTCGAAGTAGCGGGCGAGTTCCCAGTCGGTGACGGCTTTGTCAAACTGCCGCACTTCCCATTCGCGCGTGCCGGCGTAATGGTCGACAAATTCGTCGCCCAGCCAGCAGCGGGCCATTTTACTGTCGCGGAAAAGTTTGGTGGCGGCGGCGAGAGTGCGCGGAAGGGGCGCTGCGTCGCCGGCGTAGGCGTTGGTGGTGGGCGGCGGCAATTCCAGTTTGCGCTCGATGCCGTCGAGCCCGGCGGCCAGCGACGCGGCCATGGCGAGGTAAGGATTGATGTCGGCGCCCGCAAGACGAAGCTCGACGCGAGTGGATTTGCTGCCGCCAGGGATGGCGCGCACGGCGGTGGTGCGGTTATCGACGCCCCAGGTGGAATTGACCGGCGCCCATGCGCCCGGCACCGTGCGCTTGTAGGAATTGATGGTGGGGCAGATCACGGCCGCGAGCTCGGGCAAATTCGCGAGGAGTCCCGCGATGTAGTGCCGCATGAGCTCGGACATGCCGCCGGGGTCGTCAGAGTGAAAGAGATTGGCGTGCTTCGCGTGATCCCAGAGGCTCTGGTGCAGGTGGCCGCTCGAGCCGGGCAGCTCGGGATTCCACTTGGCCATGAATGTGGGAATTAGGCTGTGGCGGGCGGCGATTTCTTTGACCGCAGTCTTGAACAGGGCGGCTTTGTCGGCGGCGCCGAGGGCTTCGTCGACCGCTATGGCCGCTTCGTACACGCCCGGACCGGTCTCGGTGTGCAGGCCTTCGATGGCACAGTTGAAAGCGGCCAGCTGGTCGATCATCTCGAGCACCAGCTCCGAATTTCCGGACGCACGCAGCACGCTGTAACCGAACATGCCGGGGGTGAGCGGCGTCAGGTTGCGAAAGTTTTTGGCGCGCAGGCTCTCGGGCGTCTCGCGGAAGAAGAAGAATTCGTATTCGGCGGAGAAGAAAGGCGTGTAGCCGAGATCCACGGCGCGTTTCACTACGCGCTCCAGCACCTGGCGCGGGGCAATGGCGAGCGGCTCGCCGTCGCGACCTACAAAATCCAGCAGGAAGAACGCGGTACCGGGTTCCCAGGGAATCAAGCGGAAGGTATCGAGCACAATGCGGCAGTTGGCATCCGGGTAACCAGTGTGCCAGCCGGTGAACTTGGCGTTGTCGTACAGCATATCGCCAATGTCCCAACCGAAGATCACATCGCAAAAACTCATACCGGATTGGGCGGCAGACAAAAATTTCTCGGTGCTGACGTACTTGCCGCGCAGCGTGCAATCGATGTCAAATGCGCCGAGCTTAACGCGTTTGATGTTGTGCTTCTCGAGCAGGCCGCGGAATTCGCCGAATTGCATCAGAGGGCCACCGATAAGGATCTGATCATTAGAAACTGAACTGGCGGAGAGATTTTAGCGACGCTCATAAGCTCGATTCTCGCACGGTGGCTTTATGATGGCTCCATTTAGGCCCTTTGTACCGGCGGCGCGCGACAAACGCATATAGCGCGGCGAGAGCAATCAGCAGACCCGCCAGCGTTTCACCCGCACGCTGATTTGGCGGCATCACGAGGACAATGCAGATGAAGACGGCATAGGCAATGGCGATGACATTGACCGCGGGGCCGAAGCGGCCGAGATTCCAGACCGCGGCTTTGGGCCAG
>DATLVQ010000856.1:0-3962 GCA_035577325.1 Bryobacteraceae bacterium
GAGAGAAGCGATGATCGAGGAAGTGCGATTCGTGCGGGTGAACGGAAGGCTGATCCTTCAATGCTATGACGGCCACGTCTGGTATACGCCGCGGGTCGTGGACATCGCCGATCTCACCGTCGGCCAGCAATCGGAAGTGTATGCGGTGCTAGGTGTCGAGTGACGGAGAGAAGCATGAGTGACAAACCGCGATTGGTCCAAGTGACCCCAGAGGAATACGCTATGTTCCGTGGCAGCTTGGGCGCTCCGTACGTGTACTCAAGGGTAGGAAAGACGGGCGGTCCAGTCGAATACTGGGCCGACGCCGACGAACTGCGCGCCTGGCGCTCACATAATCAATCCGAAGGTGGCAAATGACGCTGAATCGCCTGCATAGAATCCTTGGTGGCCTCATCGCGCAAGGGCATGGCCGGGCGACTGTCGCCGTCGATAAGCAATCGTTCCGCGACAACCGGGAATCGGACGGCTGCGTCATTCTCAATGTGACTGGCGTCGAGGTCTATCCAGTTCCAATGGCCGACGACGATGGCGGATTGGCCATAAACAAAGACGGTACCGAGCGGCTGCGCCAGACGTGCGTTTTCTACGGTAGCTGTGGACTGACAGCGAACGACACAGAAGGAAAACAGACATGAGCGAAAACATACTGGTTGGAAAGACCTTGACCGGGATGAAAATCGCCGCCGACAGGGAAGCAATCCTATTCCAGACAACCGAGGGCGAACTGATCGTCCAGGTGGATGCTGGTTGCTGCTCCTACACCTGGATCGAGCATATTGAGTTGCCCACACTGGGGTTCCCTGCTGTGGTCGTCTCGGTTGTGGACTTGGATATGCCGGAAGGCGCGCCGTCGGAGTTCCGCAAAGACCCTGACAGCCTCCAATTCTACGGCTGCAAGATCGTCACCGACCGGGGCGAAATTGTCATCGACTACCGCAACGACTCCAACGGTTACTACGGCGGGAGCTTGTCCTGGCCGGGTGAATACCATTATGGCGGCGTCTTCGGTCAGGCCAATTCCAAGCAGGAATGGACCGAAATTGCGTAGCTTTCAAGCCGATGGATTAGAGAAGCATGACTAAGCGATACAACTTTTTTGATCTGTGCCACGGCACGATGCTTGGCGATGAGATGTTCGTGCGTGCTTCTGACTACGATGCTCTGGTTGTTGCAGCGACGAAAGCCTGCCAGGACATGGGGTGCTATTGCGCGGCCCATCACGACGAACTAGCGGACGATCAGCTAAGCCCCATATGCCAGTTGGGCCGGCTTATACAGTCAGCGGAGGGGAAGAGCATGGCCGATAGCACAGAGTTGTACTACGCGGAAATGGAAGCGGCTAGGAATGAGGTTATTGATGCCTATTTCGAGGCGCGTCCAAAGTTCGATTACCCATTCCCCCGAGAAGCGTTCAAGGCTGGCTTTGAGCGCGGGTTCAAGGTGATGTGGGACAGATGGCTTGCGCATCAACTCGGCAGGGGCGCGGAATGAAGGGCCCGGTAGAGCCGTTTTGCGAGGCTGAAAAGCTCATCCAGGACAACACGTTCCATAGTTGCGCACTCCCCGAAGGTCACGACGGGGACCATCAATGCGGCTGCGGGATATGGTTTGTTGTCGAAGGCTCTACGAATGATGCCGCCGAGAAGCCATGAGCGTGTCAGACCTTAGATGCCGGTTTTGCGGATATCCGCCGCCAGAGCACTGGCCCACATGTCCGCGAAATCCGAAATGCGCGCATGAATGGGTGCCATTGTCATTGTCAGAGAACATTGCCGTCGGTTGGATGGGGTGCCGCCGCTGTGGCGCTCGCATGTCCCCTCGGCTGGTGATCGAGGAAACATGACTGAATCTTGGAACATCGTGCAAGCCGCTAAATGGCGCCCGATGCGAATAAATCTCGCTCGACGCATGGAGACGGACAAGCCGATTCTCTTTTCTGGCTACGTGCCGGCTGGACATCGACTTCTTTCGATTTCCGCGCTTCGCAAGTGCCGACCGGTCGACCAACGCGCCCTGCGCGCGAATGGCGTCTATTTCCTTTGGGAAGATCGAAGGTTGCTCTACGTCGGATCGTCGGCCGACGTGCTACCCCGCGTGATGGATCATCTCAAAGCCGGTCGCATTGGCTTTGATTATGCGACATTTCTAGCCGTCGAGTTTCCGTGGTACTTGTCGATCGAAGCGGCTTATATAGCAGCCTACCTACCAGCATCCAACCGAACTCACACCCCGCACCCGCGAGGCCGCAGATGACAAACAGGGCAGACGACCTCGAGACCTTGGCCGATGAGGTTCACGTTGCTGGACAGCGGCGCCCAAGGGGCCACGTGGAGCATTCCGAGTCTGTATCAAAACGCACTGGCCGCCCTCCACGCCTGCGCCGCGTCGATGAGTTCGAGCTCTACTGCTATCGAAAATCCGGTGTCTCGATCAAGACGTGCGCGTCCATGTTCCGCGTTTCGGTGCCGACCGCGAATCGCATCATTGCGAAATTCAAAGCGTACGAAGCGCGCGTCGAGCCATTGGCCCGCGAGTTTCGAGACATGATAGATTCGTTCGAAGACTCCACTTTAAGTTAGGCGCGTAAAGTTATGATACGTTTTACCAATATGACGTTCTATACATTCTACGAAGTATTTCGTGGTGTAATGTGGATAAATGGCACATCCAGAAAGTCCATTATACGGCATAACAATCAAAGAGATAGCTCGTATTTGCCACGTCGATTTGACCACCGCACGACGGTGGAAACGGGGGGCAAGGTGCCCGCCCAAAATGGCCCTCATTTTGATATGCCGCGACCTCGCGGCGTTCGATCCCGAGTGGCGTGGATGGCATGCGCGGGATGGCAAATTGATATCTCCCGAGGGCTGGGAAATCTCCGTCGGCGAAGTGCTCTCCGTACCCCTCATGCGACAACAGATGGCGGCCTATGCCGCCGAGATACGACGGGTCCAAGAGCGCGTACTTATGATGCAAGAACAACCCGCGCCCAACGAGTGGCCGGAATGGATCGGCGAGATGCGCGCCTGACGACTTCTCGATATATCAAAAGCCGGGACAACCTTAACGCGTTGCACCATAATATATCTAGCCAAGGAGGGCGGCCGTGACTTTCAAATTCATTCGATGGACGGTATATGTGATCGTGAGGATATTCGCCGCCATTATGATCTGCATCATCGCGAGCGTGATTACTTAGTCAAAGGAGTGATTATCATGAAGATGCTTGGTTTGCTGATATGGCTAGTGGCGGGAGCCGTGCAGGCGGCACAGACGGATGAGACGTTTCTCGTCACCGGGACGATTACGGAGAACATGTGGGGAGCACCTGAGACCGGGACCTTACAGTTTCAGTACACGATCAATCCCTTGCTCAACCCCGAGCAGGACCCGACACAGTTGGGACCCATTACCTCGATGGCCTACAGCATCAACGGGGGTGCTTTCCAGCCAGATAACGGCTGGGGCACGGTGGATGTGAATAGCGGGAGCTTTATCCTCTACCACGGGAGCGGCACTCAGATCAGCTATGACGCGAGCCACGGGACCATGGTTCTCTTTGATCACGATTTGAACGGCGAGATTGCCAACGTCACGAGCGTTGAGCGCGGGGGCGGCGCTCAAACTTTCAGCGCGCAGGCCCCCGAGATTGACCCTGCCGGCTGGGTGAGCGGCTTGACGTTGCTGATCGGGGGTTTATTGGTATTGCGCGGACGCCGGCTACTTCGCCATGATCTTGTCGATCGTGGCGGTCTTCGCTGCTGAACCTGCTGAGCTGCCGAAATAGTAAGAAATGATCCCAGTCCATGCCGCGCCCAGCGCTCCCAGCATAACGAGGAATGGCTCTCCACCCGAGGTGGGCGCACCGTTGACGCACATGAAGGCCAGAATCCCAAAGAAACCCAGGGTTACCGAGATGGCGAGAATGGCGGGCAGGTGATCCTTGACCGCGATCTCCC
>DATLVQ010000857.1:0-4728 GCA_035577325.1 Bryobacteraceae bacterium
TTTGTCGAGTCTACTTGTCGGACGAACGCCGTGTCGAGTAAAGACGCAGTAGGGCCGACGCAAGTGAACTGGCGCGTTTGGCGCCAGTATACCCGGCTGCAACTCCTCGACCCTGAGACGAACGTGCGTGCAGGCTCCAAGATTCTCGCTGGATACGTTCGGCGCTATGGACTTCGTGAGGGCCTTCACGCTTACAATGGATTTGGAGACCCGACCAGCGCGTATGCGGACAAGGTTCTCTTAGTAGCGGGGTATCGGATTCAGTGAGTGGGGAACTGCTACTGCAACCTGTCGCATCGAAAGATTTTCTATCCGCACGTCACTACACTCAACCGACCACGAGCTGGGATTTCATACCGCGAATAGCAACTGTGCATGTTAAGTGCCTGGTTTGTTGTGCCGATTTACCGGAGATCAAGTGGTTTTAAGGATCTCGACTACGATGCCCGGGGTCGGGAGAGCCACGCACGATCCAGACTGGCCCTCCAAAGTGGAATTCTCAAAAAGCCTTGATTGACGGGAGCTGGCCCTTTCAAAAATAGAAAAAAACAAAAAAGGTCAGCTGGCTTCAAGTGCGTCCCCGCGATCCTTGCTCTCCCATGCCGGACAACTCGAGCCTCCTGTTTGGTTCACGTTTTGGTTCACACCCCGTTAGATTCTCAGCCCAACGGGTGACACCTGGTAGCAAGCGCCTCCCTGTCGCAAGAGCCGCATAAACATTGGCGAATCGCAACGTCTCACCATTCCTCACCTATCCTCGCAATCGGGCCTGTTGGCACTGATAAGGGTGAGGTCGGTGGTTCAAGTCCACCCAGGCCCACCATTTAATACGGGCATCTGCATGAAGCCGCGCTCCAGCTTATGCAGCAACGGGCCACGCGGAAGGCCATGCAGCTGCGGCGATCCATCGTGGAGCACCCCTTCGCCAATCTGAAATATCGCATCTTTGGACGGCCGCGTTTTCTTTTGCGTGGGCTGCGGGGAGCACAAACGGAAATCAGCCTGGGAGTAGCCGCCTACAATCTGAAACGCATGCTGAATATTCTCGGCGGACGCCAGCTAAATACCGCACTGCAGGGAGACTGAATCCATTTCCGACGGTAGTCATGCACCAATCGCGTGAACTTGCCCAAAAAAACCAAAAAGCGACGCTCCGGAACTCGGAGCTTCGCTTTAATGTCTCTTTCGCCCTTGTTTCGTAACAGTCTGATGATTGCCCACCTTTGACATCCGGATGATGGACTATGAGAGGTCATCTCGCCCTGTCCCAGACATCGACTGCCCGGGTATCGTTTCGCAATTCGTCGAGGTTGATCCAATAGTAGTCGCCGAACGGTTTCTTTTCCGGCCAAACCTCGTCGAGCGTGTCGGCGTCAAAGAGCGTTCCGGCCTTCATGACCATGGCAATCTTCATGGTGTTGTGGATGTCGTCGAGCGGGTTTGCGTTGAGCACCATGAGATCGGAGAGCTTGCCGGGCTCGAGCGTCCCAAGATCCTTGTCCGCGCCGAGAAAATGCGAGCCGTGTACGCTCGCGACTTCAAGCGCTCCCATCGGGCCCAGTGCGGAAGCGAGCATCCACACTTCCCAATGCGAACCGATGCCGTGTGCTTGGCCGTGGGAACCGATCGCGCTGTAGCCGCCGTTTGCAATGATGTCCGCCACGCTCTGTGCCTGCACACCGAAATGGTAGTCGGTAACCGGACGCAGCCACCGGCGTCTCAGATGCGGTATGAGTTGACGCCAGGGTATCCATCGCTGCTGCTTCGCGTCTTTCCAGACATCGCTCAGTTGGAAGAAGTACTCCTCGTTCCATGGGGCGGTGCCGCCGACCGTGAGCGTCGGCGAGTAGACGGTATGCGCCTGGCCGAAGATCTTCGCGACATCTTCATACATCGGCACGTAGGGTGTCGGATGCTCGAAGCCGGCCTGGCCATCCATCAGCATGGTCAGCTTGTGATCGAGATCGCTTGAACCTTCGCCGGTGACCCGCAGTCCCTTCTTACGAGCAATTTCGGTGATCCACTGGCGCTGCTCGCGATTCGGCTGGAGATACTGCTTGAGCGCCGTGGCTCCGAGAGACTGCAGGCGCGTAATGTCATGTTCGGCCTGTTCGTAGGAGGTGAGTTCGTTCCGGTGAGGGCCGTTTCCGGAAAATATGGGGTCGCCCGTGGAGAAGGTTCTCGGCCCCAAAGCGCGGCCCGCCTCGATCATTTCGGAGAGAGAGAAAACTTCCTGCGTCCAAGCGGCTGGATCGAGCGTGGTGGTCACCCCGTAGGCCAGGTAGACCGCCGATTCAAAATTGCGCGAGGGAGTAATGCCCGCCGATTCGCGATGGTGGTGGGCGTGCATGTCGACCCATCCGGGAATGATCGTCTTTCCCTTGCAATCGACGATTTTGTCGACGCCTGCCGTGCTGCACGTTCCCACACAGGCAATGCGGCCGGCCTTCGCCACGATCGTGCCCCTCTCGATGACTTTGCGGTTCGACAGCGTGATGATGCGCGCATTGGTCAGCGCGATCGTGCCCTGAGCCATCCTTCGCTGAATGCTCAATTTGATGTCAGTCGAATCCGTCTTTCCGGAATCGACATGAAACACGGAATATTTGTTGCCAACGCCGAATTCCACCGTGTTCGGATCCCGCCAGCGGGGAAAGAGCCCACCGTCCTGGCTCGCCGCCTTCACCGGCATCGACGGCATTTTCTTGTCGAGTGAAATGGCCTGGTCGCCGGTGGCGGCGAGGGGCAGAGGAGCGACGTAGACGTTGTCGCCTTCCTCGTAAGCCACGCGCGCGCCGTCCGGAGAAAGTTCGGCGTCGGTGGCGTTCGCGAACCTGGCATGGACCCGCCTGTCGGTTCCGTCCTCGCGCACCGAGAACAATTCGGCGATGGGAGCCGACAGAAAGCTGCCCGGTTTTTCGATGCGATGCGCGAGGTAGTAGACGCGGCCGTCGGGGCCGAAGCGCGCGCGGGGGCCGGGTGATTCCATGCCATCGACTCTTGCGACGGCCTTGGCCTGGCCGCCTTCCGAGGGCTGAATGACGACGTCGTACCATTCATTGCGCGCCCAGCTGCGTCCCCGCAAGGTGGCGCCCGAGCCCCGCGAATAGACGAGTTTTTTGCCGTCGGCGCTCCAGACGGGATTAAGGTACTCGCCCGGATCGCGGGTGAACTGCGCCGGATTCCCGCCGGAACTCGGGATGGTCCAGAGCTGCCCGTGTTCGCCGTCGTCCCAGGTCGCAAAGACGATCCTTGAACCGTCTGGTGACCAGGACGGCGAGAATTCGCTTGGCGTGAAGGAGTCCGGCGTCAGCCGTTTAGGCGTTCCCCCAGGCAGGTCCATGATCCACAGTTTTCCGACGGCCTGAAACACCAGACGGTGTCCGTCGGGCGAGGCGGTCTGCCAGCGCATCATCTTCGGCTGGAAGGGCCCGTCCTCGATGGGCAAGGGAGACCAGGCCATTTCGGAAATGGTTCGGTGAACGTGGGCGGTGAACGGGATGGTCTCGACCCTTCCCGATTTCACTTCGAGCTTTCTGAACTTGCCGCCCTGCGACAGCAGAATCGACCGGCCATCTCCTGTCCAAACCATGCCGGGAAGAATCGTCATCTGCCGGGAGATCTCTTCGGCTAGGTCGAGCTCGATCGGGTCCATGAGGGGACGCTCTTCCCCGGTCTCGAGGTCTCGCAGCCACAGCGCGGTGCGCGGTCCGAAGGTGTGCCCTTTGTAAGACTCGGTTCCGTCCGGGATGCGCCGGCCGAAGGCCAGGTAGCGGCCGTCCGGTGAGATCGTCGGCGCGACGGCTCCACCGCTGGTCGCGCGGTCCTGCTGCTCCGCCTGGCCGCCGGTGACATCTTCGATCTTGCGCGTTCCGAGATTCATCCTTCGAATCTGAAAGCAGCCGAGCATCGGGTCGGTGTGGCCGAAAGGAAGCGGCGGGCACATCGACGAATTGAAGTAGAGGTACTTGCCGTCCCCGGGGATGGAATGCCAGCCCGGACCTTTGTCCGCGGGAACGAGTTCCACGCCCGAACCTCCGTCCTTGTGGTACATGACGAGCGACCAGTTGAAGTCCATCTCCTCCGGCTTGGTGCTTTGGCGCTGCACGATGATGTAGTCGCCCGCAGGCGTCCAGACCGGACTCAGCACGCGGAATCCTTTTTCGGTGAACACAGCGCGGGGATTCTTCCCGTCCGCATCCATGACCCAGAGATTGTTCTGCCCCTTGCGGTCGGAAACGAACGCAATGCTCTTTCCATCCGGCGAATAGCGTGGAGTGATGTTGATGGCGATGCCCGAATCCTGGGTAAGGCATTCCGCCTTGCCGCCTGCCGCTGATACCCGGAAGATGTGGCCGAGGAGGTCGAACACGATCCAATTGCCGTCCGGGGACAGGTCGAGCGACATCCAGGTGCCCTCACTCGTTTCAAAATCGATCTCCCGGGTGGCGCCTCTCGGCTTCGTCGTGTCCCAAACTGCCGGCGGTTTTTCCTGGGCCAGAAGCTCTGCGCCGCCCGCGAACAACAGGACCGCGGCGAGGATCAGTTTTCCCGGATCGGATAAGCGGCTTAGCATCGGTCGTCTCTCCTTGCGGCCAGTCGGACACTTCATGAAACCTTGAGTTCGCGGATCCCGGGCTTTGGATCGACCGTGAGTAGTTGAAAGACCCCCCAAAAAAAATCCCTAGGGATTCGCTCCCCCTAAGCGACCCGCTGCCGGCTCAAAAA
>DATLVQ010000858.1:0-5124 GCA_035577325.1 Bryobacteraceae bacterium
GGGCGCACCGGCAATATCATGGTGAAGCAGGGCAACATTGTCGCGGCGAATACCATGGATCTCACCACCATCAACCAGGTGGAGCCCATCTACGTGACGTTCTCGGTTCCGGAATCGAAGCTGCCGGACATCAAACGTTACATGGCGGTGGGCAAGCTGCCGGTGACGGCGACACCGCAGGCGGATGCGACGGCTGCCGAGCGCGGCGTTCTCACATTTGTGGATAACTCCGTCGATGCGACCACTGGAACTATCAAATTGAAGGGCACTTTCGCGAATGCGGATCACAAACTGTGGCCGGGCGTGTTTGTGCGGGTGATGCTGCGCCTCACGACGCAGCCGAATGCCGTGGTGGTACCCAACCAGGCGGTGCAGACCGGGCAAGAGGGTCCGTTCGTGTTTGTGGTGAAGGCAGACAGCTCAGTGGAATCGCGGGCGGTGACTATCGGTTCGCGCGTGGACCAGGACATCGTCATCGCGAGCGGCATTCAACCCGGGGAAACCGTCGTCACCGAGGGGCAGCTGCGGCTCGCGCCGGGCATCAAGGTGCAAGTCCGCGACGAGAACGGGCGTCCAGCCAGTAAAAAGCGCACGTAGAGAGTTTTCGTGAACCTGTCGGCGACATTCATCCGGCGTCCCATTGCCACCAGTCTTCTGATGCTGGCGATTGCGCTGTTTGGGGTGCTGGCGTATCGCGCGCTGCCGGTGAGCGACCTTCCCAACGTCGATTTCCCCACGCTGGTAGTGTCAGCAGCCTTGCCCGGCGGCAGTCCGGACACCATGGCTTCCGCGGTGGCCATGCCGCTCGAGCGCCAATTCACCGGCATTGCGGGCCTGGACTCGATGATCTCGGTGAACACTATGGGCAACAGCCAGATCACGCTGCAATTCGACCTGGAGCGCGATCTGGACGGCGCGGCGGTGGACGTGGAGACCGCCATCGCTGAAGCGTTGCCGCTGCTGCCGCCGGGCTTGCCTGCCCCGCCCTCGTTCCACAAATACAATCCGGCCGATGCGCCCATCATGTTTTTGGGGCTGACATCGAAGACGCTGCCACTGTGGGTGGTCGATGACTATGCCGAGACGACGATCGCACAGCGCATCTCGATGGTAAGTGGTGTGGCCCAGGTGATGGTATTCGGGTCGCAGAAGTATGCCGTGCACATCCAAGTGGATCCGAACAAGCTGGCGGCGAAGAGCATTGGAATCAACGAAGTCGATAGCGCCATCCAGAGCTGGAACGTGAATGTGCCTACCGGAACGCTATATGGGGCGCATCAGGCGTTCAACATTCAGGCCAACGGACAGCTCATGAACGCCAAGCAATACCGGCCGGCGGTGGTGGCTTACCGCAATGGCGCGCCCGTGCGTCTGGAAGACCTGGGCATGGTGATTGACGGCGTGGAGGACGACAAGACCGCGTCGTGGCTCTACACGCACGAAGGCGGGCAGCGCGCCATCAATATGCTGGTGATGCGGCAGCCGGGGAGCAACACCATTGAAGTGGTGGACGCCATTCGCAAGCTCGCGCCCGCGTTTCAGGCGCAGCTGCCGCCGTCGGTGACGTTTACGATTCGCGGCGACCGCTCGAAGAACATTCGCGAGGCGTTTTCCGACATTCAGTTCACCATGGCGCTGACGCTCGGCCTGGTGATCATGGTCATATTCCTGTTCCTGCGGAACGCATCGGCCACGCTGATTCCGGCGATGGCGCTGCCGTTCTCGATTGTGGGCACGTTCTCGGTGATGTACCTGCTGGATTTCAGCCTGGACAATCTGTCGATGATGGCGCTGATCCTGTGCATCGGGTTCGTGGTAGACGACGCCATCGTGATGCTGGAAAACGTCGTGCGCCATATCGAGCGCGGCGAGCGGCCGATGCAGGCGGCGTTCAATGGCTCGAAAGAAATCGGGTTCACGATCGTCTCGATGACGATTTCGCTCGCGGCCGTGTTCATCCCGGTGCTGTTCATGGGCGGCATTCTGGGGAGGCTGTTCCGCGAATTTGCCGTGACGATCTGCGTGGCGATTCTGATTTCCGGGCTGGTATCGATCACGCTGACGCCCATGCTATGCAGCCGTTTTCTGAAGATGCGCGGCGAAAAGCGGCCGGGGCGTCTCAATCGCGCGGCTGAGCGCGCTCTGAACGGGATGCTGCACACCTACGATCGCAGCTTGCAATGGGTGCTGCATCACCGCCCCGTGATGCTGGTGGTGTTCTTTCTGATGCTGGGGGCCACCGGGTATTTGTTCGTCAAGGTCCCGAAGGGCTTCATTCCCGATCAGGACAACGATTCGATGTCGGTTATCACCGAGGCGGCGCAGGGCACTTCGTATTACACGATGGCCAAATACCAGCAGCAGGTGTCCGAGATGATCGCCAACGATCCCGACATCGAGAGCTTCATGTCGAGCACGGGCGGCAGTGCTTTTGGCGCGGCCTCCAACCAGGGCCGCATGTGGGTGCAGTTGAAACCCCGGAAACAACGCGATTTGAACATTAACCAGATCATCGAGAAGCTACGTCCGAAAGTCGCGAACTTTCCCGGCATGCGGGTGTTCATGACGGTGCCGCCCACAATCCGCATTGGCGGCCGGCCGTCGAAAACAGCCTACGACTTCACGCTCCAGGGACCCGATACTCAAGACCTGTTCGTGCAGGCGCAGAACCTCGAGCGCGAGATGGCGCGGCTGCCGGGGCTGGTGGATGTGACGACGGATCTGCAGATCAAGAATCCGCAGGTGCGACTGGCGATCGATCGCGATCGCGCCGCCGTTACCGGCTTAAACGCCGCCGCCATTGAAGCAGCGCTGTATGATGCATACGGGCCGCGTTGGGTCTCGACCATCTATGCTCCCACGGCGCAGTATAAAGTGTTGTTGGAATTGCTCCCCGAGTATCAGAAATACGCCGACTCGCTTTCGCAGCTTTATTTCAAGACGCCGGATAATAATCTTGTTCCACTTGCGTCGTTCGCCAAGATCAACTCCAACGCCGGGCCGCAGAGCGTCAACCACTCCGGCCAGCTTCCGTCGGTTACAGTTTCGTTCAATCTGAAGCCGGGCGTGGCGCTTGGCGACGCCGTGGATGAAGTGGAACAGACCGCCGAGCGGGTGCTGCCGGCCAACATCACGACGAGTTTTCAGGGCACTGCCAAAGCGTTTCAGGATTCGCTGAAGAATCTGGGCATCCTCCTTACTGTGGCGATCATGGTGGTCTACATCGTACTGGGCGTGCTTTACGAAAGCTACGTGCATCCGCTCACGATTCTCTCCGGACTGCCGTCGGCGGGCTTCGGCGCGCTGCTCACGCTGATGGTGTTTCATGTCGATCTAAGCATCTACGCATTCGTGGGGCTCATCATGCTGGTGGGCATTGTGAAGAAGAATGCCATCATGCAAATCGATTTCGCGCTGGAGGCCGAGCGCCGCGAAGGTAAGAGCCCGGCCGATGCCATTTACGAAGGCTGCCTCATTCGCTTCCGGCCGATCATGATGACGACCATGGCGGCGTTGTTGGGCGCGCTGCCGATCTCGCTCGGCTGGGGCGCGGGGGGAGAAGCGCGGCGGCCGCTGGGTCTGGCGGTTGTGGGTGGCCTGCTATTCTCGCAATTGATCACGCTCTACCTGACGCCGGTGATCTACATCTACATGGCAGGCCTTGTGGAGCGCTGGAAGGTTGGCAAACCGCGTAAGCGGATCGCAGGCCGTTTGATCCCCGAGCCGACCATGACGGAGGCCGATTGACGAACGTTTCTCAAACGTTTATCGAACGGCCCATTGCCACAAGCCTCTTAATGGCGGCCATCGCCATGTTCGGGACGGTGGCGTACCGTTCGCTGCCGGTGAGCGATCTGCCTAATGTGGACTTCCCCACGCTGCTGGTCACGGCCAGTCTGCCGGGCGCCAGTCCGGAAACCATGGCATCGGCCGTGGCGACGCCGCTTGAAAATCAGTTTTCGATGATTGCCGGGCTGAACGCCATGACGTCCAGCAATTCGCTGGGCGCGACGCAGGTTACGCTCGAATTCGATTTGAGCCGCAATCTCGACGGCGCCGCCGTGGACGTGCAGGCGGCCATCACGCAAGCCGCGCGGCTGCTCCCGGCAGGCATGCCTACGCCGCCGACTTTCACCAAGGTCAACCCGGCCGATCAGCCGATTCTCTACCTCGCGCTCACCTCGGCAACAGTGCCGCTGTGGACGCTCGACGAATATGCCGAGACGCGCGTGGCGCAGCGCATTTCCATGGTGAGCGGCGTGGCGCAGGTGCAGGTGCTGGGCGCGCAGAAGTATGCGGTGCACGCCCAGATGGACCCCCACAAGCTGGCGTCGCGGCAGATCGGCATCAACGAAGTCGAGACGGCGCTGAAGAGCTGGAATGTGAACCTGCCCACGGGAACCATCATCGGCCCGCAGCGCGCGTTCGTTCTGATGGCCTCGGGCCAGCTGATGTCGGCGGCGCAGTACAAGCCCCTCATCGTGGCGTATCGCAACGGGTCGCCGGTTCGCCTCGAAGAACTGGGAACGGTTATCGACAGTGTAGAGGACGATAAGACGGCGTCGTGGTTTTACAATAACCGCGGCAATCAGCGCGCGGTGGTGCTGGCCATCCAGCGGCAGCCCGGGACTAACACCATCGAAGTGACCGACGGCGTCAAACGGCTGATTCCTACATTTAAAGCCGAACTTCCGACGTCCGTCCGCATGGACACTCTGTACGACCGCTCGGAAACCATCCGCGAGTCCTACCACGACGTGCAGTTCACCATGGTGCTGACGCTCGGGCTCGTCGTGATGGTGATTTTTTTCTTCCTGCGGAATCTCTCCGCCACTGTAATTCCCTCGCTCGCGCTGCCGTTCTCGGTGATCGGCACCTTCGCGGTGATGTACCTGCTGCATTACAGCCTGGACAACCTGTCCATGATGGCCCTCATTCTTTCGATCGGCTTCGTGGTGGACGACGCGATTGTCATGCTCGAAAATATCGTGCGCCACATGGAGCTGGGCGAGGCGCCGATGATGGCGGCACTCAAGGGATCGCGCGAGATCGGTTTCACCATCGTTTCGATGACGCTGTCGCTGGCGGCGGTTTTTATTCCCGTTCTGTTCATGGGCGGCGTGC
>DATLVQ010000859.1:0-8570 GCA_035577325.1 Bryobacteraceae bacterium
TGGGCGATCCTTTGAAAGCGTCTGCCGTGAGTTTCGAGATCGATTCGTGCGCTCCGGCGACCATGCCGTCACTACGGAACGTGGACGACATGATGACTGCCTTTCGCACTTTGTCCGGATGGCGGATCGCGCACTCCATCGCCACGGCACCGCCCATGCTGTAGCCGATAAGGTCCGCTCGCGGGATCTTGAGATAATTGAGCAGTGCGGCCACGTCGTCGGCGAGGTTCTCGTAGGTGATATCTCGTGGGACGTCCGCCGTGCGGCCGTGACCTTGCATTTCGACGGCAATGACTTTCCGT
Source organism: Bryobacteraceae bacterium (assembly GCA_035577325.1). GTDB lineage: Bacteria > Acidobacteriota > Terriglobia > Bryobacterales > Bryobacteraceae > QHXW01. The sequence goes on from DATLVQ010000859.1 coordinate 303, forward strand.
GTTTTGGAGAGCTCGCTGATCCACCCGGCCCAGTTGTTGGTGATGGTCATGAACGCGCCGTGAAGCAACACCACCGGTTCGCCGCCGCCGTGGACTTCGTAGTACATGTTGATTCCATTGACTGGGGCGTAGCCCGTCGTTGGCTTCTGCTGCGCCGACACGTCAGTCGTAACGAGCGTCATTAAAAGGAAAGCTGTCTTCCGCACTGCTGAACGCCGCCCGTTCTGTCGCCGACCGGAAGCGTTTGTTTGATGGATTGGCTGCGTCATTTTGTCTCCGTAGTTGATCCCAGGCTGGCGAGAAGCTCGTCGAGTTGGTCGAGCGCCTCGGGCATCGCGCCCGTCGATCCGGAGTCAAGCGCTTCCTTCGAGGGATAGCGATCGTGCACGACCAACAACGTCTTGCCTGCGTTTTCATCGAAGGTCACCGTGGTGACGGTCTTGCCGTTGTCACCTTCCTCGTTGGTCCAAACGAGGCGCGAGTGCGGTGTCACTTCGAGGTACGTGCCGAAGAACTCCATCGTCGAATCTTCGTGGCGAAACACCAAACGATACTGCCCCCCCAACGCGAGCATCCATTTCGCAGGAAAGCAGGGTCAGCCCATACGATTTTGGTACCCACCACCTCCTGAATAGTTCTGCCTTGGTCCACGCCTCGAACACGAGGCGCGCAGGCGCGTTGACGGTGCGTGTGACGACGAGTTCGCGCTCGGACTTCCGCTCCACCCCCGTGCGGTTCTTCGTGGGGGTGGCCTCACTTTCTCTTCTTACGTCCATTTGCTTTCTCCTTCCGTTTCAATTCCTCGACAACAATGTCCAACTCGTCGAAGCGCGCGGCCCAGAGCTGGCGATACCTCTCGATCCATGCCGCCTCTTCTTCCAGTCCGTGCAGCCCGAGCTTGCAGGTCCGCACGCGCCCAACCTTCTCTGTGCTGACGAGCCCCGCATGCTCTAAGACGCCTACATGTTTCTTCATGCCCGTAAGGGTCATGTGGAACCTCTCGGCAAGGGCTGTGATCGAAGCGTCCGCACGCCCGAGTTGCTCCAGAACGCCGCGTCGGGTGGCGTCCGAGAGCGCGCCGAAGGAGGCGTCGAAGTGGGTTTGGCCATACTGAGCCATATGGTTCAGTATACAACATGGGTGACGGCATGCAATGGGCGTGCAAGAATCGCCACTGCCGGAAGCGGTTCGATATTTCGGGGGTTCAAGACGATGGCGTTTTTGAGCGAGTGAATCCGTCGCGCAATCCTACAGCTGTGCAGCGTTCGACTTGGTACTTCAGCCTTGTCGGCACCGATCTCGATTTCCTAACCCTAGAGGATCTCTTTAAGGGCTGTCCCGCCTTGATCAAGTTCCAAGGACGTCTTCACATGGTTATCGAGCTACCCTTCATATCATCCGAATTCCACGCTGCGGTTGGCTCCGCAGAGGAGCTGCTGTCTAAGCTAAACGGGATCGCTCAGGCGATTCATGGTAACCACGAGAATGTACGCATCGGCGATGTGTCTTGTAGGGAATCGCCGAGCGGTCCACTCAACCGACTGATTGTTCCGGGGCCAGCAAGAATTCGATTGAGGGGCCTCACACCAGTTGTCACGACAGAACAGGTTTCGTCTTCGACACCGATCCAGAAAGGGATGGGCGATCGTTTTCTGGAAGTCGCCGACCTGGATGAACACTTCGAGCGCGCGCTCTATCTGTACGGAAGCCTCTCTCAGGATTGGCGAGGCCTCTACATGGTGGTGGAAGCTGCGGAGGACGGTAATGGTGGTGAGAAGGGGCTAATTGCGAGGAACTGGGCCTCCGATGATGTAATCAAGAATTTCAAAAGTACGGCGAACAGCTTCAAGGCCCTCCGCTTGCAAGCACGCCATGGTAGCGTGGCGCAAGGCATAGACGCGCCCACACAGACGCTCGACGAGGCACGCAAGATGATCAGAATGATCTTAGAGCGTTGGAAGCAGCATCTCTCCAATACTGACGCCTAATGCATTAGGTGTGAAGCCAAATCTCGCATCACACCGGCTGGCGCGCGATAAATTCCCTGGCCCGTGCGACGTACTCCTCCAGCGGCCGATCCGTGTCAACAACCAGCTTCGGCTCCGGAATCGGCTCAAACTCGGCCTTGAGGCGTTGATAAAGCTCGAACGAGCGGTTGGCAGCCGGATGATAGCCGGCGGCCTGATCGCGATCGAGGCGCCGGCGGGCGGTTTCTTCAGAGCAGATGCATTCGATGGTGCGGAAGGGTGTGCCGAATTTTTGCGCGCTCTCGATGACGGCATCGATCTGATAGCGACGTGAAAATGTGCGGCCATCGATGAAGATGACAGCGTCGGGATCGTGCGCCAGCAGGTATCCGGCTGTCTCGATCATCAGTGTCTGGCAGAAATCGTCCTGCGCAGCCGAGTACTCGATGCGCTCGGGCGGAAATAGCGCGGCGCGGATGACGTCCTTGTCCAGCACGGCGCCGCCAATTTGCCTCGCAAGTGCACGGCAGAGCGCGCTCTTTCCGGTGCCGGGCAATCCAGCCATGATGACGATCATGGTTTGAGTGGGCGTGGATCAGTGATGATCCACGCGCGGGCGGATCTCTCTCGCGCGGAATTCCTTCAGCAGCGCGGCCATTCGTTCAACTACCGCCTCCACAAATTTCTGGCCCTTCTCGCGCGTGGCTTTGGTGGGATCGCCTACTGTCCCCGTTTTCGAATACCGGCTGAACCATTCCTGGAAGAATACGGGCGAGGGCGCGGCGAGGTCCCAGTAGAAAAATTCCGTCTTCTGAAAATTGATGTCTTTGGTGGCCTTCTCGAACTGCACCAGGTCGCCGCGCAGGTAGAGCAGCACCGACGTTTCCAGTTCGCAGCCGTGCGCCATGCCGCCGGGAAATTCGGATTCGCGCAGTTGCTGCAAAAGATCTTTCGGGATCAGGCTCCACCACGACGCCATGGCGCAGATGGCCTCGGTCTGATTAGTGATATTGCGCGCGGCAATGTCGAGAAACGGGACATTACTGCCGTGGCCGTTCACGAGCAGGACCTTGCGGAATCCATGGTGCGCCAGGCTTTTGCCGATGTCTGTGACGTAGTTGATGAAGGTGTCGCCTTCGACGGCGATGGTGCCGGGAAAATCCAGGTGATGCACGTTGAAGGCGTAATAGACTGACGGCATCAGGATGGCCTCGGCGGGCATGCGCTCCACGGCGAGGCGCGACATTTCAGTAGCGGTGAGCACATCGGTAACCAGCGGCAGGTGCGGACCGTGCTGCTCCACCGTGCCCACAGGCAACACACACACCCGATTCTGCGCCACGGCTTCGCGAATCTCGGGCCAGGTGAATTCTTCGTATCGATACTTTTGGGGCATCTCAATTTTCCGGCGGTAAACTCGGGGAAGGAGCAATTATGGCACATCTCAAAGATGGTTCCGGCACGCTTCGGCCGCCCACCGAAGTGCTCACGCGAGGGTTCGATCCCAGCCTGTCGTTCGGATCGGCGCGGCCCGCCGTGTTTCGCAGCTCCACGTACGTTTTCGCCAGTCCGGAAGCTGCCGAGCGGGCGTTTTCCATCGCCGGTGATCGCATTCCCGCCGACGAGGGCAAGCGCGCGGACCTGATTTACTCCCGCATCTCGCACCCCAACGCAGAAATTCTGGAAGACCAGATGGTGCCGCTCGAGCGCGGCGCGCGCGACGCCGCGGTGTTTAATTCCGGTATGGCCGCCATCATGACGGCATTCTTCACGTTCGCGCGGCCGGCGAGCAGTATCGTCTACACAATTCCGCCTTATGGCGGCACCGTGCGTTTGATTCACGAATTTCTGGAGCCCTTCGGCATAGCCGGCATCGCCGTGGCCGCCGGAGATACCGATGGTCTCGATGAGGCCATCGACGCGGCACGCAACCCGAGCATCGTATTCATCGAAACGCCGGCGAACCCTACCATGATGATGACCGACATCCGGCGCGCGGCGGAAAGGGCGGCGCAGCATCGTCCCAAACCCATCCTGATGGTGGATAACACGTTCCTGGGGCCCGCGTTTCAGCATCCTTTACTGCTAGGCGCGGACCTGGTGCTCTATTCGGCTACCAAGTACTTGTCGGGCTTCAGCGATATGCTGGCAGGCGCGGCGCTGGCCGCCAATCCCGAAATTATTCATCAAATGCGCAGCCGCCGCGTCATGTTCGGCAACATCCTGCAACCCGACGAATGCTGGATGCTGGATGGACGCCTGCCCACGGTTTCACTGCGCATGAACCGCCAGAGCAAAAACGCTCAGCGCATCGCCGAGCACCTCGCCCGCAAACCGCAGATACGGCGCCTTTACTATCCCACGCTGTTTGACGACGATGAGCAGATTCGCATTCGTCAGGCCCAGTGCGATTATCCCGGCGGTATCTTCTCCATCGATTTCCACGGCGGACGCAACGCCGCGTTCACGTTCCTGCGTAATCTCAGGATCACGCGCGATGCCGTTTCGCTCGGCGGCGTGGAGAGCTTGGCGTGTCATCCGAAAACCACCACGCACTCGGGACTTTCGGCGCCAGAAATGGAGAAGGCGCAAATCGGCGACGGCCTGGTGCGGATTTCGATCGGCATCGAAGATTGGCGCGACCTGCTGGCGGATTTCGAGCAGGCTATAGAGAAGATCGCAAAGTAAGTCCATCTTTATCGTCCGGCGTCGGCCAGAACTCGCTCCCACGCCGCGATCGATTACACTGGTGTGCCATGATGCCTGCCAGCGGCTCGACCGTGACCATCGTGATGATTCTGACGCTGTCCGCCGGCGCGCAGACGGTGACTGACGACCGGCCCGCGGTCGTGCTCGAAGGCCGCGTGGCGCAGGTGGCCGTCGACCTCGGCGGCGGATCGATCGTCCGGTTCCAGTTCAAAGATCAACGGCTGAACCCGTTGAGCTGGACCTCGGACGAGCCGGGTCAGACGCGCCCCATGGGGCATTTCGTGTGCCTGGACCGCTGGGGCGCGCCGTCGGAAGCTGAGAGCAAGAACGGGATGCCGTTTCACGGCGAGGCGTCGCATGTGCAATGGATGGTAGTGCGGCAACCGGGCGTGTCACGTCAAGGTGGTGGCCCGATTCAGGCGGAGATGGCCGCCACCCTGCCCATGGCGGGGTTCAAAATGGCTCGCAGCCTGCGCCTGGCTGAGAGCGCAGCACTGCTTCGCGTCACCGAATCCGTCACCAACACCAACAAGCTCGGACGCGTGTATAACATGGTGCAGCATCCTTCAATTGCGCCGCCGTTTCTGGACGCAACCACGGTCGTCGACGCCAACGCGCGCAAAGGTTTCATGCAGTCGAGTCCGCTGCCCAACCCGGAGGAGCCTGCCGTCTTCTGGCCACAGGCGCTCGAAGATGGCCAGCCGGTGAATCTCCGCCACCTGATTGCCAGTCACGAACCCGAGGTGGTGTCGTTCACAATCGATGATGAATACGGTTGGGTTACGGCATCCACCGCGGCCAAAGGTCTGCTCATCGGCTATATCTGGAAAACGTCCGACTATCCCTGGCTGGACATCTGGCGTAACGCCCAGAATGGCAAGCCGGCTGCTCGCGGCCTGGAGTTCGGCACCACCGGCCTGCACCAGCCCGTGGGAATTCTGGTATCGAAAGGAAAGATCTTCGGGCGGCCGCTCTATTCGTACCTGGATGCCGGCCAGACGGCGACCCGCTCCTACGCGGCGTTCCTATTCAAGATTCCGGGCGATTATCGCGGCGTAGAGCGGATCGCTTACGAAAATGGCCGGCTTGTTCTGCACGAGCGCGCTGCGGGTCCGGAGCGCGACTTGAGCATGACGACGGGCGATTTGTTCGCGGACCGGTGAGAGGCTCAGTCGCTAGCGGAGAAGGCAGAGAGCAGGCTCATGGTTTTTCGCCGTTGAAGTATGCGAGCAACTCGTCAGGCAGCGGTTTGAAGAATTCAGGACCCAGTTTGATTTGACCCTCGAACAGCCCGAAAGCCCATGGCGCCTTGCGTCTTGCCGCCAGTGGCCCGATCTCGGCGATCGGAGGATTGCCACGGCAAACCAGAATGGTTTCGCCCTGCTCGACCCTGGCGAGGTACTTGGACAGGTGTCTCTCACATCGTCCATGTCGAGCCGTATCATAATAGCCTACCGCCGCCAAACGGTTAAAAATAATGAACATATCTACAAGTACTATATTTCATTGGCATCGGGGGCGCGCAGCAATTTTGTGGCTCGGAACCGCAAGTGCCACAGGTATGGTATGGCCAGCCAGTCCGGGGCTCGCGCTTTGTGCTGGCCCATCATCTGCCACAGAAGCCGTTCGTGATGGGAGCCACATGGCAGTAATTGCAGACGCTGTGGTGCATGCTTATAAGAACGAGAACCAATCGCTCTTCAGGACCCCTTGACTCTGTCGATAACCGACATGTTCCCGAGTCCTAGCTCCGGCGCAACACTGTGCCAAAATAGGAGTTATACCCTCGTCTGAAGGATCTCTGTGACAGGTAACGAAATACGGCAACGCTTTCTCGACTTTTTCTCTGCCCGCGGGCACCGGGTGGTGCCGAGCTCGTCGCTGGTTCCGGCCAACGACCCGACGCTCCTATTCGCCAATGCCGGCATGAACCAGTTCAAGGAGGTCTTCCTCGGCCAGGAGAAGCGCGAATACAAGCGCGCCACCACCGCGCAGAAATGCGTGCGGGCGGGCGGCAAGCACAACGATCTGGAGAACGTCGGCTACACCCGCCGCCACCACACGTTTTTCGAGATGCTGGGCAATTTTTCGTTCGGCGACTACTTCAAGGCTGAGGCCATCGAGTACGCCTGGGACCTGATCACCAAAGATTACGGCCTGCCCAAAGACCGGCTATACGTGACCATTTTCCGCGAGGACGATGAAGCCGAGCGGCTGTGGCAATCGGTGGCCGGTGTCCCCAAAGATCGGATTTTCCGCCTCGACGAAGCCGACAACTTCTGGCAGATGGGCGACACCGGGCCGTGCGGGCCCTGTTCCGAGATCCATTACGATCTGGGTCCGGAAGCCGCGGAGGCGGGCCGCGCCAATGAGCCGTTTCCGAGCGATGCCGGCGGGCGCTACGTCGAGATCTGGAACCTGGTGTTCATGCAGTACGACCGTGATGCGAGCGGCAAGCTGACGCCGCTACCCCGCCCGTCGATCGACACCGGCCTGGGCCTCGAGCGCGTGGCCGCCGTGCTGCAAGGGAAAATTTCGAATTACGAAACCGACCTGCTGCTGCCCATCATTCATCGCGGCGCGGAGCTGTTCGGCAACGCGGCCTATGGCGCCGATCCCAAGGTGGATACCACCCTGCGCATCGCCGCCGACCACGCGCGCGCCACGGCGTTCCTGATCCATGACGGCGTGCTGCCTTCAAACGAAGGCCGAGGATACGTGCTGCGCAAGATCATGCGGCGCGCCATGCGCAACGCGCGCTTGGTGGGTGTAGAGAAGCCATTCCTTTACGAGCTGACCGGTTTTGTCGCCGAACTGATGAAGCCCGGCTACCCCGAGCTGATGGCGACCGTCCAGCAAGTCGCGCGCGTCGTGAAGGACGAGGAGCATCGCTACGCCACCACGTTCCTGGTGGCGGAGAAGGAATTCAACGACGCGGTGAAATCGCTCGCCGGCGCCACGCTCCCGGGCGCTGTGGCGTTCAAGCTTTACGACACATACGGCTTGGCGCTCGACGAGCAGGAAGACATGGCCCGCGAACGCGGGCTCACCATCGACCGCGAAGGCTTCGAGCGCGAAATGGACGAGCAGCGCCGCCGCGCCCGAGCCAGCTGGAAGGGTGCGGAAAAGGGTGTGATCGCTCCGGCGTATCAAACGCTGCTTGAAAAAGGCCGCACGCGCTTTGTAGGCTACGATCACCTGGAAACACACGCCCGCGTCGTCGGACTACTGGTCGACCAGAAGCTGGTGGATCGCGTCGATCCGGGCATGAAGGCCGAGTTGGTGCTCGACGAAACGCCGTTCTACGCCGAAACCGGCGGCCAGGTGGGCGATCTGGGCGCTTTATATTCGGAAACCAACGAAAAGCTGGCGGACGTCGAGACCACTTATCCCGCAGTCCCTGGCCTTTCGGTGCACCGCATTATAGCGCATGCGCCTATCGCCACCGGCGATGAAGTCTGGGCGCGCGTTCACGATCCCGCGAGGCACGCCACAATGCGCAATCATACGGCCACGCACCTGTTGCACGCCGCGCTGCGCAAGGTGCTGGGGCCGCACGTCAAGCAGGCGGGCAGCATCGTGGCTCCCGACC
>DATLVQ010000860.1:0-3874 GCA_035577325.1 Bryobacteraceae bacterium
GCAGCATGAACTGGTCGAAGGGCGTCGCTCCGAACGGCCAGCCGATTCCGGATCCGGCCAAGGAGGCGACCATTGACGGTGTTCTGGTTTCGCCCCCAACGGACGGAGCCACCAACTGGCCTCCGCCCAGTTTCGACCCGGAAACAGGACTGTTTTACGTCGGCACCTCGCAGCGATTCAGCATGTTTTATCTGACTGACACCGATCCACATCCCGAGGGGTGGGGCGCGGCTGAGCGCGACGCCGGGTACCTGGGCGGCGATTTGGAAGCGATCGACATCAAAACCGGCAAAATCGCGTGGGATCACCACTATCCTTTTGGCGGCGGACCTGTCGGCATTTTAACCACCGCGGGGAAACTCCTGTTCACCGGCGACGGCTCGCAGCACCTGGTCGCATTCGACCCCGCAAACGGCGATATCCTCTGGCACGCCGGGCTCGCCGCCGACCTCAGCAACGGCCCGGAAACTTACATACTCGATGGCCAGCAGTATCTGGTGGTAGGCGCAGGCGATTCCCTCTACGCGTTCACGATTGAGCCATGATTCGGCAGTCCGGGTTGACGTCCGGCGCTTTCTGAATCTGGACAAATTGCCAGCCAAAGCGACCCTTGATGCAGAGGTTACCGTGCGTAACCGAGTGGTCGGTAGGTGATGTAACGCGAACGATCTCGCCATCCTGCGCGTGAACGGTGAGCTCGCAGCCCACGCCGCAGTAAGGGCAGATAGTCTCGGTGCGCGTCTGTCGGGACTCGTCCCAGGCGCCCGCCTGACGCATGTCATATTCGCGCTTGAACATTAACGCCCCTGTAGGACAGACGCCGATACAGTTGCCGCAATAAACACAAGCGGAATCGGGCAGCGCAACATCGTACTCGGTGGCGATGTGCGAGGAGAAGCCGCGTCCGGCCACCGCGATCGCGAAAGTGTTTTGCGCATCCACACCGCAAGCTTCCACGCACTTGTAGCAGAGAATGCATTTTCCGTAGTCGCGAACGTAAAGATCATTATCGATCTTGGGCGGCTGGGCGACGGTCGCGGCAGACGCGCCGAAACGTTGGGGTCGCGCGCCATAGCGCTCCATATAGGAGTGAAACGTTGGAGCCGTCGATACATCTACCGAGGAAGCCAGGAATTCGAGAACGAGGCGCCGGCTGAGCCGGACGCGCTCGGAATCTGTGTGGATCACCATGCCAGGTTCCACCTTGCGAGAGCAGGCGGGTACCAGTGTCCGGGAGCCCTCCAACTCCACAACGCACACGCGGCAAACATTCACCGGTGTGAGGCTCTCCAGAAAGCAAAGCGTAGGCGTGTCGATGTTCAGGCCACGGCTGGCATCGAGGATCGTCGACCCATCGGGAACTGACAGCGTTCGCCCGTCAATCTGGATTTCGATCTGGCGGCGGGCGTGCGATGGCGGCGCCGCGGGGACCGGGCCGCGAGGAATCGGAATTAACGCCGATGGCGCCAGGGCTTGCTCGCTCATGGAAATAAACTCCACCGGTCAAGAGCGGTTTCAATGGCGCTGGATGCGGTCTGACCAAGACCGCAAATGGACGCATCGCGCATCGCTTGTCCCATCTCTCGTAAAGTGACGATCTCTTCGGCTACTGAAACCAAAGGCCGGCCCTCAATCAGACGCTCAAGCCCCTCCTGCTGGCGAATCGCGCCGACCCGGCAGGGAACGCACTGGCCGCAGCTCTCCTTGCGGAAAAACGACGCGATCCGGAGAAGGACCTGTTTGAGGTTAACGGTGTCGTCAAACAGCATGATGACCCCGGAACCGAGCGTTGCGCCGATGGCGCGTGTGCCTTCGAACGTGAGCGGGGTGTCGAGTTCCTCGGGGGAGACGAATGCGCCGGCCGCGCCGCCCAGCAGCACGGCCTGGAGCCGCCCATTGCCGCCGACACCTCCAGCCAGACCGATCATGCTGCGGAGCGTAGCCCCGAACGGGACCTCGTACGCGCCCGGACGGATAACGTGGCCGGAAAGACAAAACAAACGGTATCCCACGGAATTTCCCACGCCGGTGCGTGCGTAAGCAGCGCTCCCACCGCGGATGATCTCCGGAATATTGATAAGCGTCTCGACGTTATTGACCACGGTCGGTTGGCGGAACAGGCCGGCCTCGGTCGGAAAAGGCGGCTTGTTGCGAGGCTCGCCGCGATAGCCTTCAATCGAGTTGAAAAGCGCCGTCTCCTCGCCGCAAATGTATGCGCCCGCGCCCCGGCGCAGCTCGATGTCGAAGCGAAGACCGCGGCCGAGGATGTTATCGCCCAAAAGCCCATGAGCGCGAGCCTCACCGATGGCGTGCCGCAGCCGTTCGGTGGCCAGCGGATACTCGCCCCGAATGTAGATGTAGCCCTGCCGCGCTCCGATGGCGAGGGCAGCGATGGTCATGCCCTCGAGGATGGCAAACGGATCGCCCTCCATCACAATGCGATCTTTGAAAGTTCCGGGCTCGGATTCATCGGCATTGCAGACGACGTAGTGAGTGCGCCCGAGATGCCGTTGTTTATGGAGCGCCTCCCACTTCTTGCCCGTCGGGAAAGCCGCGCCGCCGCGGCCGACGAGCCGGGATTCGATCACTTCGCGGATGATGTTCTCCGGTCCGAGGTCGCAAGCTCGGTTTAACGCTTCGTATCCATCGAGTCGCCGGTAGCCGTCGAGGCTCGACGGATCCGCGTTCCCGATGCGACGTAGTAAGCGAAGTTGCGGCTGGCCGGCCTGGGGAACGGAGCGCGTGTTCAGCACATCGGAGACGGGAGGCAGGCGGCCGTCCACGACCTCGCGCACCAGTGCTTCGAGAATGCCAGGTTCCGCGGGAGCCAGTACAGCTTCCCGTGGCGTTTCGCCGGCCGCGCTGATCAGAGCTGCCGGCGCTCGCTCGCACAAACCCAGGCACGGGCTGCGAAGCCAGGTCGCGCGCCCGCCCGCGCAGGGCGAGCCCTCCGGCCCGAGCGTTTTCTCAAGTTCCGCACAAAGCATGTTCGCGCCGCGGATGAGGCAGCCGATGTCGTCGCAGACGTGCGCCACAACCGGAGGACGAGGGCTCAGCGAGAACATCGCGTAGAAGGACGCCACGCCGTGCACCTCAGCAGGCGCAATGTCCAATCGCAATGACGCATAGTTGAGCGCCCCGGCACTGATCCAGCCAATGCGCGCCTGAATCGCATGCAAAACGGGCAATAGCAAATGCCGCCGAGAGCGCGCTTTTTGGCCACCGAACGCTGCGCGGCCTTCGCTTTCGATCTTGCGGCCGCCGCCGTCCCACCCGGATTCCGGCGCGCCCAACGCAGCGTCCACGGCCGCCTTTTCTTCGGTTGTGGGCTGATTGGCCGTGAGATGAATGTCCACTAGTTCTCCAGGTACTTCTCGACGCGGATGGCGGTTGCCTTGAACTCCGACGTCCCTGACTTGGGGTCGACAGCATCAATTGTGAGTTCATTGGTGGCGACCTGTTCGTGGAAATGCACGGTCAGAAAGGCAAGGCCCGGACGCAGCCCGGAATCGAACCGGACGGGAGCGACGACGGAGCCACGGCGCGAGGTGACACGCACGGTCTCCCCTTCTCGGAAGCCGTAACGCGCGCCATCTTCCGGGGAAAGATCGAGTGTCTCGACGCGGCGGAGCGGCGAACTGTACCGCTCGGTCTGCACGCCGGTGTTGTACGAATCGAGACGGCGCCCGGTGGTCAAACGGATGGGATACTCTTCATCGAGCGGGTCGACAGGAGGTTCGAACTCGACCGCACTGAATGGCGCGCGCGGACCGATCAGCGGCGTTTGCCAGAGGCGGCTGTGCAGATACATCTCGCCCGGATGAGACTCGTCATAGCAGGGCCATTGGATACCACCGAGCTCCTCCAGCCGCCG
>DATLVQ010000861.1:0-5581 GCA_035577325.1 Bryobacteraceae bacterium
CCACAATCAACCGGCATGCGCGATTCCGGCTTTTCAGTCCGCGATTCGGCTGCGGCCGGACGCATGGGACGGTCACTTCAATCTGGCGCTGGCGCTCATGGACGCGCATTCGTTCGAACAGGCGATCAGCGAGTTGCAGCAGGTAAATAAACTCAGCCCGGGTCGCGCCCCGGTCCACACGGCTCTGGGTATGGCCCTGCAAGAAACCGGGCGCCTGCCGGCGGCCGAGTCCGAGCTGAAGACTGCGCTCGGGATCGATCCCCGTTCGGTCGCGGTGCTCGGTCACCTGGCCCAAGTTCTGACCGCACAAAAGCGATTCGCTGCCGCCATTCGCTATCTCAATCAGGCCGTTGGGCTAGATCCAAAAGATCCCGATCTTCGCATGGCTCTGGCCGCGGCCTATTCCGAAAATGGCAACAACAAACAAGCCATTGAGATTCTGGCCAATTTGGTCAAAGAACAACCCGGCTCGGCTCTCGCGCACTTCAATCTGGCCACGATTTACGCGCGGGAGAAACTGTTTCGACCGTCCGCCGATGAGTACCGCGAAACTCTGCGCCTTGATCCCGACAACAATGTCGCGCGCATTTCCCTGGTGAAGGCGCTAGTGGGGTTAGCGGAGTTTGATGAGGCCTTTCCTCTCATTCAGGAGTTCGCGCGCCGGAAGCCAAAGGACTTCGAAGCGCATTATCTCCTCGGGTCCGTCTATCGTGGCTTGGGCCAGTACGATGCCGCAGAGCCTGAACTGAAACGCGCGGTACAGATGGATCCAAGCCACTATGATGTCCGCTACAATCTCGGCTTTGTCCTGCTGAAGCAGGGAAAAGCCGCCGAGGCACTGCCACATTTACAAAAGGCGCTTGAGTTGCACCCCGATTCATCGGAAGCGCGTTTTCAGCTCGCCGGTGCGTTGCGCACGCTCCACCAGACAGAGCTGGCACGAGAGGAGCTCCACCGGTTTGAATTGGAAAAGCACCAGGGGGTTCAGGAAAACGTCGCTGCCGTGAAAGCAACCACGGCGAACCGTCTGCTCGAAGGAGGTGAGGCGCAGAATGCCGTCAACGCCTATCAAGAAGCCCTAAAGCTGGATCCCAATAATGCCAAAACCTACTACAATCTGGCATTGGCCCTGGGCGCCGTCGGCGACCGTTCGGGCGAGCGCCAAGCCCTGGAGAAATCGATTCAGCTCGACGCCAAGCTGTCCTTGCCACAGAACCAGCTCGGCTTGTTGAACCTCCAGGACGGCAAGCTCGCCCAGGCCGAAATCAGATTGAAGACCGCGCTCTCGCTTGATCCGCAGTACGCGGAAGCGCAGAACAACTTGGGCGTGCTCTACGGCCAGCAGGGACGGAAACGCGAGGCGGAGGGATTATTCCGGCAGGCAGTCGAAAACAATCCGCAGTATGCGCAGGCATTTGTGAACCTGGGGTTGATCCTCGCCGGCCAGGATCGCTTCGCGGAGGCCGCGAAGGAGATGGAGAATGCCATTCGTATCTCACCGGGAAACCCCAGTGCGCTGACGGCTTTAGCGATGGTTCAGACCAGACTCGGTCACACGCAGGAAGCGATTCAGACTTTTCGTAAAGTGATCGAGCTAACGCCGCATGCGTTCGAAGCCCATCTGAACCTGGGAATTGCGCTAGCTGATCATTTGGATCTGGAAGGCGCGCTGGCGGCGTTCTCGGAAGCAGTTCGACTCGAACCCGACTCGGCCACTGCACACTACAACAAAGGACGGTCGCTATTCGATCTTCGCCGCAACGAGGAGGCCAAAAGCGAACTCGAGACCGCAGTTCGTCTGGACCCGCGGAACGCCGCTGCACTTTATCTGCTGGCCGTCGCCCAGAAACAAATGGACGATGCCGCAGGTTCGGCCGATATCCTCGAGCGCGTGGTAATGCTCGAGCCTCGGAACACGGATGCCCATTACCTGCTCGGACAGGACCTGGTAAAACTGGGCCGGGAATCCGATGCCATTTTGCAATGGAAAAAAACCGTGGATCTGAATCCGGAACATGCCGAGGCGCTATACAATCTCGCGCGCCATTTGAGCAAAACCGACCCGGTGGAAGCCAAACGGTATCAGGCGCGCTTCGTCGAGCTGCAACAAAAACGCCAAATCAACGACCGGGCAGACACGCTCGGTAATTTTGCCCTTGCGGCCGCGAACGCGCGCGACTGGAACCAGGCGGTGGCACAGCTCGAAGAGGCCGTACGCGTCTGCGGCAACTGCCCGTCGAGAAGCAACCTTCATAAGAATCTCGGATTGGTCTATTGCCGTTCCGGGAATCTTGAAAAAGGCGAAGCCGAACTCCGCATAGCCGAGATCCTCAAACCAAATGATCCGGATGTCAGAAAATCCCTGGAAATCCTTGCCGAGCTCAAGCACGCCAAGCTGCGGAGGTAAGTCCGACAGGCCGCCGACCTAACCAACCCTCGCTCCAGCCGTTCGCTGCTTACCAACCTGTTGAATCCATTCTCGGGTCCATGAGACAGTCTCCAATCCACGATCGCACAACCAACTACCACAGAAGATCATGGCCTCAATTCGCCCCTCGTGAAGCAACTGCAAGCCGGTTTCGCACTGGCTGCGCATCACCGACACAGGTAGCGGTCGCTGGTTGCCGAAATCCCACCAGTACAGTCCGAGTGCCATCCGGGTACCCGCGGCCAGCTTCTCCGCTTTTTCAAAATTGGATCGAAGCTGGTTAAGGTTCTGTCCGTACCACGTCCACAGTTGAACCACATCGCAAAGTTTCAGATAGTCGATCACGCGGTTGTCGAGCTGATGTTCATAGAGCACTACCCAGAGGTCCAACTTTTTTGTGGGACGCTTCAGCCGCCTCTTCAGCTCCCGGACCTGGTCCAAGGTCAATGCCGATATCGTTCCGTCCTTCGCGCCGGTGAAAAAATCGTCCATGACCACTCCGGTGATCTTGGGATTCGCGTTAGCAAGCTTTAACACCATCTCTCTCTCGCTTGTTTGCGTTGTTCCCGCTTCTCCCACGATGCCCCACACTATGTCTCTCAACGGCTCAAATGCCAGCGCGTACTGTTCCAACGGCGGCTCCGGAGTTCCGTTCCGGTGAAGCATGAAAACGTTAGGAATCGACATATAAAAGGCGGCTTCGGCGGGCGTCATGCGTGAGTTGCCGGGCAGATTAAACATCCCGTTGTAACTGCCTGCAACGTGGCTCCACAGCCAAAGCCGATCAAGCACGGTGTTGGGTGGGGTTACGGGTCGCGCCCCTTGAAAAGCCGGGCTCAATTGCGAGTGCGACAAAACAGCGCCTGCCAAGATCAGATCGCGACGGCTGAGAAAAGTTCGCTTCTTCATGTGTGTACCTCTAGTTCGATGTCGTGGCGCTCACGTACTTTGCGGCGCCGGATCTTCAGGCCCTCATAGTCGCCTTGGAGAGTGCCTGGCGTTACCACAACTTTGCCTTCGCGGGCAGACCATTCCAGACCCGCCGTCCAGGAGCGAAATCGTGCCGCCGCATGACCAGGAATCGAGAGCTTCTCTCCCGCGGACCGGTTGAGCAGAAACGCATTCAGCGCGCCGTCCTTTTGGGTAAAGGGTATGTCCACGCCCTCGGAGCTTTTTTGCCGCGGCCCGAACCCACGACCATGTCCCGAAAATACCTTCGCCGTTCACTCCGAGCCACCCGAGCGCGTGCAGCCGGTCGAGCTAGATCTCCGATATGCTGGCATCCGGGCACGGACCGATGTTCAACAGCAGGTTGCCGTTCTTACTGACGATGTCGACCAGCGGCACCACGAGCTTACTCGCTGCGATCACCTCCCTCGGCCCCTCCACGCAGTTGTAGCCAAAGCTAAACTGATAATGCAGCCAAGGCGGACGCGAGCAGGAAAACACCTAGCGTCGAATCGTTGATGTTTTCTATCATGTGAATCTATACTACGGGCGTATCGCCCGCACACCTCTCCCCCTTTTAGCGCTCGATCGCGGCCGCAGCCATTGCCATGAAGCTGTTGATCTCATCGGCCACATCGCCACCGTCATTGGTGCGCTGCAACAGAATGACTCCGATCATGTCCTTGGCCGGGTCCGCCCATCCGTAGGTTCGATAAGCACCGCCGTGCCCGAATGTACCGAGTGAGTTTAGCCGGAACATTCCTTCAGGCCCTCTCACGACAGCCCAGCCGAGTCCGAAGCCAATTCCCGGCGAGAAGCCCGTGTCCAGATCTCCCGTCTGTACATTGGTCATGAGCTCTACCGCCGGAGCCGATAGCAAACGGTGTCCGTCGAGCGTTCCTTTGTTTAGCATCATCTGGTAGAAGTTCGCCATATCGGCTGCCGTGCTGTAAAGCCCGCCCTCCGGGGCCGCATATTTCGCGCCAGGCCGAAGCTGATCAATGTCCTCACGCTTTAGCTTGCCATCAACGGCTGTGTATACGGCTGCGATTCGTTTCTGCTTGTCGGAAGGCGTGAAATAGAAAGTGTCCTGCATGCCCAATGGAGCCAGGATCCGTTCGCTGATAAACTGCTCATACTTTTGTCCACTTACAACCTCGATGATGCGGCCGAGTGTAGCCATCCCTACGTTGCTGTAAAGCCATCTTGTCCCAGGCTCGAAAACGAGCGTTTGCTGCGAAGCGAGCGCGGCCGTTTCCACGAGCGTGCGCTTCCAGCGTAGTTCCGGAGATTTAAGGTCGCCCGGCAATCCCGATGTGTGTGTGAGAAGATCGCGAATGTTGATGGGCCGGGAAGGCCTCCTGAGCCCGCAATTGGTCGTATCGCCAGTCGGCGGGCATCCCTCCAGTTGTTGCCCGCGAAAGTCTGGCAGGTATTTCTCCACGGGATCGACCAATGAGAGTCGGCCTTCTTCCATAAGCATTACGATTCCAGCACTTGTGATGGGCTTGGTCATCGACATGATCTGGACGATCGTATCTGTCCGCATGGGAATCTTGTTCTCGCGGTCTTGGTACCCCACCGCGGAGAGAATCGCCAGTCGTCCATGCCGGGCCAGCAGCGTGACAATGCCGGCCGCCTTCCCGTGATCCACAAACGCCTGCATGCGGGCTGGAATGCGGCTTAGGCGCTCCATATCCATACCCGCTCCTATAGGATCGGTCCTCTCTTCGATGAAGCGATGGGACGGAGCGGCGGTGGAGGCACATGCAATCAGAAGCAGAACAAGAAACAATCGATGGCACATTCGTCCCGCATTATTTCAGATTCGGGCCTCGACTGCATGGAAACACATTGCGCATGCCACAAGCAGTGCCCCAGAGCTAGGATAGGCCCGGCGAATGGCCTCAGAACCGACCTGAGCGCTACAATGCAGAGACTGGTGCCGTCGATTCTCCTTCGCCGCTGGTTCCTGGTCGCGCCGCTGGGTGCTGCTGTTGTCTTTGCTGCCGTGCATGCCCAAAAATTGCAATCCCGCGCGCCAGGCATGGCGACCGCGCCGATCCGTTTCGAAAACCATCAGAAGACTTCGGGCATCCGTTTTGTCCTGAACAACTGCAAAACGGCGGACAAACCAATCATCGACAGCGTACTGGGCGGAGTAGCGCTGCTGGATTTCGATAACGACGGCTATCTCGATATATT
>DATLVQ010000862.1:0-2782 GCA_035577325.1 Bryobacteraceae bacterium
AGCCGCCTGTAGCGCGCATGGATTGGCCGTACGCGCCGAGTGGCAGCAGGCACCAGGCGATGGCCAGGATCCGTTTCATTCGGTAGCCACCGGACCTTCGCTGCGCGACAGCTCCATCAGAATCTTTTCGCGCCTTTCAAGGGCAGCGTTTACGGCGGATTCCATGGCGATCCAGTAGACCACCGCGCCGAGCGCAGCCGCGAAGCACAGAATCACGATAAAGATGAGCTGGCTGCCGAAAACGTACTGCGCCCAAAACGCGAGAAATACGGGCAACAGCGCGATGGGATAGAAAAGAAAAATCAACGCCTGCATGCGGCTGGCGGCTCCTCCCTGCGAGACGCGCTCGGGATTCATGGCGCGCGGAAAGTGCACAGAGGCCATGTTGCCGATGGCCAGCAGATAGACGCCGACGATTGCGGTGACAATAAACGCTTCCGCCACCTTTCCGGGCGCGATGGCAATGCGGAGCACGAGCGATGCGAGCGTGACGGCGAGCATCTCGACCAGGATGAATAGCACCGCGGCAATGTTCTTTCCGGCAAGCGCCTGAGTGATGGAGACCGGGACGGAGAAATAGATCTGCGCGGCGGAGCGATCGAATCCAAACGTGTTGAGATACGAAACCTGGCCGAGCAAAGTGAGCGCGTAGACGCTGACGATCGTTAGATAGTGATCGGACACAATGGTGCTGCCGTGGCCGCGGCCGCCGCCGAAAGTGATGGGCAGCCAGACCAACAGGCCGAATGAAAATCCCATGATGAAGACCATGCGGAAGCGCGGCGTCCGGCTAAGGGCACGCAGTTCTTTTTCCACGACCGCCGCCATGGGGTCTGGCAGGAACAGCGCGGGCAGCCGGTAGAATACTTCCAGTCGCGAACGCGCGCGCGAGTTCAATCCGGACGTGGGACTGGCGGTGGC
This sequence comes from Bryobacteraceae bacterium, assembly GCA_035577325.1. Taxonomy (GTDB): domain Bacteria; phylum Acidobacteriota; class Terriglobia; order Bryobacterales; family Bryobacteraceae; genus QHXW01. Next base: position 922 of record DATLVQ010000862.1, read on the forward strand.
TTGGGCGTCATAGTGCAGATTGCGCTCGAACTGCGTCCGGCCAAATGCCAGCGCAGCCGCCGTCCACCAGACCAGAATCAGGCCCGAGTAGAGAGTTTCCTGGCCAAGCGCGATGCGCGAGACCGCGGTCCAGGGCCAAAATCCGCCGGGTGCTTCGGTAAAAAGATGGCGCAGGGCTCCGCTGCTGCGGCTGGAGACGTAGATTTGCGGAATCGCCGCGGCCATGACCAGCACCAGCATCAGAATTTCGCGGACGCGCTTGTGCGTGAGCAGGCGCTCGAGCAGGTTGCGGAGACCGGCGGAGAGCAGGAGATTGAAGAGAACGAACGCGAGAAACGGGGCGATAATGCGCGGCGCCGCGGCCATGCCGCCAAAAGTCGGATTGCGCAACAGGCCAATCATGCTGCCCGCGAGCACCAGCAGCATTTCGGCGCAGGTGGTGAGACGCAGCAAAACCTCGATCACGAAAAGTCTTCGATGCGGGACCGGGTAGATCAGCAGCTTCTTCAAATCGAGCGAAGCGCCCAGGCTGGCCGATACGATGGGCGCGAGCTGCCAGTAGAGGAAGACGAGCATCAAGCCGGTGGGCAGCCCGGTACGGATGAGATCGAGTGCTTCTGCGGACGCCGTGAACTGCTCGGACAAATAGGCCAGGACGGTCCAGAACCCGTACCAGACCAGCGCGGTCATAATGGAAATGACGGCGCTGCGCCGGCGCGAATCCAGACGGAAGCTGCGCATGCTGAGCCACTGCGCGCGCAGAATCGCAGCAATCACAGCCAGTCCAGCCTTTCGAAAGCGCGCTCGGCGCCGACGACGCGCACGAAGACGTCTTCCAACGTTTCCGACGCCGAGCGCAGTTCCTGCATGGCGCCCTCGCGCACGATCTTCCCGTCATTGATGATGGCTACACGATCGCAAAGCCGCTCCACCACCTCGAGTACATGCGAGGTGAGAAAAATAGTCGCGCCCTGGCGGACTTGATCGAGAAGGATGTCCTTCATGAGCCGCGCGCCGACGGCATCCACACCTTCGAAGGGCTCGTCCATCAGAAAGAGTTCCGGGCGATGAATGAGCGACGCGGCCATGGCCACACGCTTGCGCATGCCTTTGGAGTATTCGGCAATCAATTTGCGGCGCTGATCGGCCAGCTCGAAAAGCTCAAGCAGTTCGCCGGCGCGTTCCTGCGCCACGGGCCGAGCGAGCCCGTACATGCGCCCAACAAATTCTAGAAACTCGATGCCGGTCAGCCGGTCGAACAGCAGCGACTCATCGGGCACCAGGCCGATGCGTTTTTTGATTTCGATTTCCCGATCGGGCATGGGCATGCCGAGTAAGGAGATCGTTCCCGCAGAGGGCGGGATCAGGCCGGTGAGCATGCGGATGGTGGTGGATTTCCCCGCCCCGTTCGGCCCCAGGAATCCGAAGAAACTGCCGCGCGGCACGGTGAGGCTCAGTCCGTCGACCGCGGCTTTGCTCCCGTAGATCTTGCGCAGATCCCGGATTTCAATCGCAGGCGACACGCCGTCCATGCAGTTTCATCGTAGGACAGGCATTATTGCATGTCCATTGCGCGATGTAGCTTGTAAACCGATTCGACCGTACGCGAGCTTCCGCTTCAGCGCGGCACGCTCATTTCATGACTACCAGGCAGCCGGCGAGGAGATCGTGCAACGCCTGCTTCTTCTCGGTGAAAGCGGCCATCAGGTAACCGATGTTCATGATCATGCCGGAAACCCATTTGCCGAAAAACCTCCCATTGGCGCGCGCGAACGAAATGCGATTGCCGTTCATGTCGGTGACGATAATGCCCAACGCCTTTTTGCCAAGGGTCGCTTGATAGTGCGAGCTCTCCATCGCC
>DATLVQ010000863.1:0-2698 GCA_035577325.1 Bryobacteraceae bacterium
CAGCCGCTTCACGCGCGAATACGGCACAGTCATAGACAGCATTTCAGTTCGAATCCCCATTGACGGCGCTGCGCGATCAGTTGACACTTTATCGTGAATTGAACTTGGCTGCGCGGGTAGGAAACGCTGTGACCAAATTAAATGTGAATTTGAGCCAGGCACTCAAGACGCAACTCGCCAAGCCGGGCGTTTGGGCGTACGCCGCCTACTTCGACAAAAGCCAGACCACGCCGGTATGGACAGATTTGGTGCTCAACGGGGTCGTGCAGAACGGTGGCGCAACGGCCATTACGCTGCCCACCATCGTGGACAGCGGGAAGATCTACCTGATTGTGCAAAGCCAGGACACGAAGCAACCCGACAACCTGAAGACCCTGATCACGTCCCAAAGCGGGATCAGCTGGACCAATGCCGCCAAGTATGACTTCCGCTATGACAGCTTCGAGGTGACGTTGCAGAACGGCGCCACCGATGCCGGCAATCTGAGTTCCGTCAACGGGTTCGGCCTGCCAATGGAACTGAGCGTTCCCTATAAGTGTCCGTCTGGAAGGATCGCGAGTCATTAGAATCGGTTACGGGAGTGGGCTTGAGCGGCTCGAATCGAGTGTGATTCTATCTGCGGCGCCATTTGCGAGGTGCCTATGTGGACGACCGAGAACCGCCCGCGCTACGACCGCGACAAGCTGCGCTACCCGAGTGACCTGACCGACGAGGAATGGTCGCTGGTCGAGCCGCTCATCCCTCCGGCCAAGCGGGGCGGCCGCAGACGCGAGGTGGTAGTGCGGGAGGTGGTGAACGGGGTGATGTATGTGCTGAGCACCGGTTGCCAGTGGCGGTACATCCCGAAGGATCTGCCTCCACGGAGCACGGTGCACGACTACCTGACCCGCTGGAATTACGATGGGACGATCGAGAAGATACACTATGCGCTGTATGTGCAATGCCGCGAGGGGATCGGCCGGGAGGCCAGCCCGACGGCCTGCGTGATTGACAGCCAGAGCGTGAAAAGCGCGGAAAAAGATGCTATGGGGCGGGCAGCGAGGGTTAGGCATCATCGACGCTGCCAAGCAACCGATGGAGTGCCCCATGCCTCAAGTGGATGACCTGAGTCGTTCCCTCGCCACCTTTGATCAGGATAGCACGGTGGTCGCGGTCATAGAGATGAGCCTGAAGACTTGGCTTGTCGCTGGGATCGTTCCTGGCGTGAGCCGTGCTCCCCTGAAGAAATTGGCAGCAGATGAAGAGGGCGTTGTTCGGCTGCTACATCGCTGGCGTGATGAGGCGACGAAAGCCGGCCGCTGTATCACACGGTTGGTTGTGGCTTTTGAGGCTGGTCGTGACGGGTTCTGGCTGGCACGTTGGCTTCGGACCCGTGGTATCGAAACCTACGTCATTCATGCGGCGAGCGTAGCGGTGTCGCGAGAGCATCGACGAGCAAAGACCGATCGGCTCGATACGGAAATGCTCAAACGCGCTTTTCTCGGGTGGCTGCGGGGAGAGCCGAACCACTGCCAGATGGCGGCGGTTCCAACACTCCTGGAGGAGGACGCACGACGTCCGAATCGTGAGCGCGATTGTCTTGTGCGCGAGCGTACCCGGATCGTCAACCGGATGAAGAGCGCACTGGTTCGCCTGGGCATTCGGGGATTCAACCCGAAACTCCGAAAGGCTGGGGAACGGCTTGGTGGGCTGGTCACCCCGCAGGGTGAGGCACTGCCGCCAAACATTCTCGCCGAGTTGCAGCGCGATCTGGCGCGGCTGGCGCTGCTGCGGGAGCAGATCGACGCGATCGAGACGACGCGCTTGGAACGGCTGGAGCAGGCTCCCTCAACGGAACCGCATGCCATGGTTCGCCTGATTGCACAGGTCGTCGGAGTTGGCATCGAGACGGCAGATATGCTGGTGCATGAGATCCTATCGCGCAACCTGCGGGACCAGAAAGCGCTGGCGCGCTATGCAGGCTTGACCGGTTCGCCTGACGAGAGCGGCAGCCGACGCCGCGAGAAGGGACTGGCTAGGGCCGGTAACGGGCGTGTCCGCCGCGGCATGATCCAACTTGCGTGGCGCTTCTTGCGCTTTCAGCGCGATAGCGCTCTGGCGAAATGGTATCAAACCCGGACGGAAGCCGCCCGGAACACGCGCAAATCGATGATCGTGGCGCTTGCCAGAAAGTTGCTAATTGCTTTATGGCGCTTCGCGACCACGGGCACCATACCAGACGGCGTCGTGCTGCGCGCCGCAGTCTGAGAGTGAGCGCCAGGCTCACTCTTGGCCTAAAGGACTTTCGTTTCGGCGCGCCGACCGGACGGCACGTCGATCACCATCCGAGGTGGCGCCACCCGCACCCCCCTATGGCCATTGTGCCGGGAAAAAGAATGGGAACGTCGCCCCGGAGCTTCGCCGCCGATGCGCATGACCGCATCATGGTTCCGGTCCTGATCGGACCAACCGAATACAAGGCTGTGGCGCGTGCTTTTGCGCCCGTGGCAAGCTCCGCCTCGGAACGGCTGCCAACGTCCAGAAAGGTTCAGGTAAATGCTGCAACCGATCTTTTAAAGCTTGACAACGAAGCCCCCATACAAGGTGGCGCCACCCGCACCCCCCTATGGCCATTGTGCCGGGAAAAAGAATGGGAACGTCGCCCCGGAGCTTCGCCGCCGATGCGCATGACCGCATCATGGTTCCGGTCCTGATCGGA